>JBAUIP010000337.1:0-11376 GCA_049683055.1 Pricia sp. | reverse complement strand
GGTAAAATACTCCCTGGCATCCGTTGCAACCAGAACCCGATTTCCGTAATCGGTAACTTCTGAAACCTCCTCTTGCCGGAAGGTAATGTTCGGGTAACCGTGAATCTTCTCCAGATAGGAAGCATAAAAGTCGATACCTCGTACCATTTTATAGGAGTATGGCGAAATATCATATCGCTTTGAAAATTCCTGCCCGCCAAAGTAGATGTGCTTCCATTTTTTGGATACGATGTCGTCAAACTGCCCGGCGCCTTTTTCCCAAAAGCACCAGGTACGGTCGTTGGATTTCTTGGCATCCTTATCCAAAAGCAAGATGGACTTGTCCGAAAAGAAGGTATCCTTCCCCAAGGCATCGGCCAGCATAAGTCCAGATGCCCCGGCTCCGATGATGATGTAGTCAAAATTATCCATCCATATTTTTAACGTCCGCAAGATAGTTAAGAATAATGGGCACTAAGCATCATTTTTTTAGATTTATCTAAAAATTATTTTTGTTACATTTAATTTTATATTTTTGCTGACAACAAAGTCTGTTGCATGACCCACTCCGAAGAAAATTACTTAAAGGCCATTTATCATTTGGGAAGGGGTGCCAAGGCCATGGTTTCTACCAATGCCATCTCGGAACAGATGCAAACAAAGCCCTCTTCGGTAACCGACATGATCAAAAAGTTGTCCGATAAGAACCTCGTCGAATACCGACCTTATAAGGGGGTTTCTCTGACGGAATCTGGAGAGATTTCTGCCCTATCCGTCATCAGAAAGCATCGGTTATGGGAGGTATTTCTGGTAGAAAAGTTGGGATTTGCCTGGAACGAGGTGCACGAAATCGCGGAACAACTGGAACATATCAAGAGCGAGCATCTGATTGACAGACTAGATAGCCTTTTGGGCTTTCCCAGGGTCGATCCGCACGGCGACCCGATTCCAACAAAAGAGGGGGAATTCAAGACTTTGGTCAAAAAGCTCGTAAGCGAAGTGACGATAGGAAGCGAAGGTGTCTGTATTGGAGTCAAAGATTCTTCGGAAGCCTTTCTTAATTTTCTAGACAAGAACCATATTGCTCTTGGAGATACCATCAAGGTTTTGGATAAAGAGGAATTCGACGGTTCCCTTCAGATAAAAATCGGGGAAAGGCGGATGCAGATCTCTAAGCAGATTGCCGGCAACCTCTATATTGAACTCCCATGAACATAATATCTATAAAAGGGATGCCAATCATTTCCTATCATCTATTAAATATTATTCTATGAACAACAAGATTACTACGAAGAAAATACTGTTCGGTGCTGTGCTCTACCTTGGATTGACAGCAGTTGCGATTGCCCAAGATGGCGATGACGCTCCCCCTTTGGTAACCGATAGGCCCGATGCCACTGAAGCCTCATCGGTAGTACCGAAAGGTACGTTGCAGGTCGAGACGGGCGGATTCTATGAGTCGTTCGAGGAAAATGACCTGAAACTCGAACGGGCGGTCTACAATACGGCCCTGCTGCGGTATGGCTTGCTCGACAATTTCGAGTTGAGGCTGGGATGGAATTTTGAGGAACAGCAGACCAAAATCAACGGTAACAGTGTCGGTGATGCCCTCAACGGTCTTTCGCCATTGTTATTCGGAATGAAGCTGGCCATTGCCGAGGAGAAAGGCGCTTTTCCCGAAATCGCACTGATCGGACATCTTTTTTTACCTTTTACCGCTAGCGATGACTTCAAACCGGACACCACCGGGGCTGATTTTCGGTTTTCCCTGAGCCATACGCTAAGCGAAAAGTCCTCTTTGGGTTACAACGTAGGTGCCCAGTGGGGTAACGACAATCCGGAAATCGCTTATATCTACACTGTGGCCTATGGCTATAGCATCACGGATCGGTTTGGGTTCTTCGCGGAGGTTTACGGTGATTTCCCCGAAAACTCTCGGGCCAACCATTTATGGGACGCCGGTCTGACCTACTTATTGTATCCCAATGTTCAATTGGATTTCTCGGGCGGAACCAGTTTTACGGCAGGGCAAGATGTTCTGTTGAGTGCCGGGGTCAGCTTTAGGGTGCCGAGATAGAAAACGAATTTATCGGTTGATTTCTTCGATTAGGTTCGCTACCAGCGCCGTCCATCCGGTCTGATGCGAGGCCCCTACACCACGGCCGTTGTTGCCATCGAAATATTCATAAAAGAGAATCAGATCCCGAAAATGCTCATCGGTATATTTTTCTTTGTGTAATCTGTTCACAGGGCGTCCACCATCGCCATCTTTTTGAAAAATACCGATCAGTCTTTTGCTTATCTCGAAAGCGATATCCTTAAGGTTCAGGTGGTGGTCGCTTCCTGATGGATACGGGAATTTTAGGTCATCCTCAAAATAATTATGATATTCCTTAAGGGTGCTAATAAATAGGTAGTTCATGGGCATCCAGATCGGGCCACGCCAATTGGAGTTGCCCCCGAACATATCGGTGGTCGATTCGGCCGGTTCGTATTCAATACAATAAGTGGCACCGTCAATTTCAATGTTGTACGGATTTTCATGAGCTTTGGACAATGACCGGATACCATGGTCGCTCAAAAACTCCGTTTCGTTCAGCAAACTTTGAATCAAGATTTTAAGCCGTTCGCGGGGCACCAGCGATAAAAGCAGGTCCTGGTCCGGCGCATATTCCTCGATGACCTGATATTTTTGGGTCTCCGTGCGGTATTTCCGGTACCACTCCATACTTGCCTTAAAGCGCGGCAACTGGTCAAGGTGTTCCCGTCTGATGTTCAGCACTGCGGTCAACGAAAGCAATCCAGAAATCGAACGCACCTTTATCGGAATCGAATCGCCATCGGGCATGATTAGTTTATCATAGAAAAAACCCTCCTGCTCGTCCCAAGAACTGGCCGAATCGCGGCTAATTTTATTGAGCGCTTCGGCAATGAAGACAAAGTGGCCGAAGTATTTTAGGCACATATCCTCAAACGTATCATCGTCCATGGCGATTTCGAGGGCGATTTCGAGCATATTGAGACAGTAAAGCGCCATCCATGACGTACCGTCGACTTGTTCTAAAACGCCTCCTCCCGGTATCTCGTTACTGCGGTCGAAAACCCCGATGTTATCAAGCCCGAGAAAGCCGCCTTCAAATACGTTGTTGTTGAGGCTATCCTCCCGGTTGACCCACCAGGTGAAGTTCAGGGCGAGTTTGTTGAACATGCGTTTGAGAAATTTAATATCTCCCTTCCCGGTCTTGCGCTGCTCCATCTGATAGATTTGGATGGCTGCCCAAGCCTGTACGGGCGGATTGACATCGCTGAAATTCCACTCGTAAGCGGGAATCTGACCGTTTGCCGCCATATACCATTCCTTGGTGAACAGCAATAGTTGTTTTTTGGCAAATTCATGATCGACCATGGAAAAGGTAACGCAGTGGAAGGCGGAATCCCAAGCCGCGAACCATGGGTATTCCCAAGCATCGGGCATCGACAAAATATCGTGGTTGCGCAATGTCTTCCAGCCGCTATTCCGGCCATGCCAGCGCTCTTCGGGCGGCGAGGTGCCGGGGTCGCCCTGTAGCCATTGTTCTACCTCATAGTTATAGTACTGCTTGGTCCATAACAGACCTGCGAAGGCTTGTTTCTGGATTTCCCGCTGTTCTTCGGATGATTTTTCGGTAAGAGCTTCCAGAAACGACCGCGATTCCTTTATTCTTTCCGAAAAAACGGAATCAAAGGATTTGTCAAAGGGGGATGCCAAGTCTTCGGATGTCAACCGCAGCCGAATGGTTTTGGTCTCGCCCGCCTCGATATCCATTTGGTAAAGAGGTGCGAACTTGGTGCCTTCACCGTTCTCTTCGGCGAGGGAAAAGTCCCCTTCGATGACGGCTTGATGAAACAGGTCCTTTTTAAAAGGATGGTCGTTGCTTCCGTTGAAAACGCGCTCCACATTGGTCTCGTTTTGGGTGAAGAGCATCCTTTCGGGCGGATCGAAATAGAGGTTGTATTTTCCTACGTAGACGTGGTCGATGGATACGTGGGGCGCATCCTGTTGACCTTCCTTTTTTATAATCGGTTTTTCGGGCATCCCGACAAAGCTCCAGAAATTACGGATCCAAAGGTTTGGAAGCACGGTTGCCGGAGCGGCTTTCGGCCCTCGGTTGGCGATGGATATTTTAATTAGGATATCCTCTTCGCCTGCTTTTGCGTATTCCGTGTACACGTCGAAATATTCGTTGTTATCGAAAATTCCGGTATCCAAAATCTCGAATTCTCCGTCTTCTTTACCCCTTTTTTTCGCTTCCCCGGCCAACTGTGCATATGGAAATTCATGCTGTGGATACTTGTAAAGGTGCTTCATGTAGGAATGCGAATGCGTATTTTCTAGGTAGTAGTACAATTCTTTCACATCCTCGCCGTGGTTGCCTTCCGGCCCGGTAAGTCCGAAAAGTCGTTCTTTAAGAATGGGGTCCTTGCCGTTCCACAGGGCGACCGCAAAACAAATGTTGCAGTAGCGGTCGGAGATACCTGCCAGTCCATCTTCCCCCCAGCGATAGGTCCGACTGCGGGCGTGGTCGTGGGGGAAATAGTTCCATGCGTCGCCGTTGGCACTGTAATCCTCCCGTACCGTGCCCCATTGGCGTTCGCTGAGGTAGGGGCCCCATTTAAGCCAATCCTGTTTTTTGGAGTAGTGTTCTTCGAGACGTTGTTGTTCCTTAGTGTTTTGAGGCATAGCGACTGTTTTACGGCGGAAGGTATAAAATTTAATAGCCTTGCTGATACTAATCTTCGGTTAGGATTAAAAATTTCCTGTAAAGCGTTTGACCCACCCCGTTTTTTCATAATTTCGGCAGACGGGCAGACGGGCAGACGGGCAGACGGGCAGACGGGCAGACGGGATAGTCGCATCCAAAAATATCATTTTAACGATAACAACATGAACGAAAAATTTTTCGACGAAATAAGAAACGGCAACTTCAAGGAGGTCAAGGCCATGCTAGAGAAAAATCCCGTGCTACTCGACAGCAAGGACCAGCGCGGGTCGACGCCGCTCATTATGGCCACCTACTACGATGAGCCCGAAATCACTGATTTGCTACTCCAACACGGTGCCAAAATCGACGCCAAAGATGCATCGGGCAATACCGCGCTCATGGGCGTCTGTTTCAAAGGTTACGACGACATCGCCGAAAAGCTCATCAAGAAAGGGGCCGATGTCAACGCCAGCAACGCCATGGGAGCGACCTGCCTCATCTATTCCATAACTTTTGATCGGCCCCAAATCGCCAAAATGCTTCTCGAAAACGGCGCCAACACCCAAGCCAAGGACAACCGCGGCAGCACCGCCCTAGACCATGCCAAAATAAAGGGAGACCCCGAACTGATCGCCCTTTTTGAAAAAGAGATGTAAAAGACCCTATAAATATTTCATCATCTTCGTTATCATTATCATCGGTTTGTCACTTTACACACCCATTGTCGTAAAACGCCTACCTTGTTCAAAAACCCCATCAGAGGGAGAAATTTTACTAGAACATTTATAAGGATGATATCTTAAAGTCGAAATGTCTTCCGTAGGTATCGCCCCAACCGAATTGTGAAATTTGAACCAAAAAATGTACTGGGATAGCGCAGAACAACTGCGACCCCATATTTCAAAACACCATCCAACAAACGACGAACTTTGCAACAAAACCGACAACTCGACCTTATCAAGCGCATTAAGGCCCTCGCCGATACCGGCCTGGTCTACGCCAAGGACGATTACGACACGGAACGCTACGAAGAACTCCGGAAAATCAGTATGGAATTGCTCGGCCAAGTATCCAACCATCCTATAGCGATATTACACGAATTCTTTCTTCCCGAAAAAGACTATCCGACGGTCAAAGTCGATGTAAGGGGCCTAGTATCGGAAGACCGCATCCTAAAATCCCAATTGGAACAACTATTCGTAATGGCAAAGGACGAATCCAGTACAGTTCATTTTGATTGATTCTAGTTTATCGCGCGGTGTAGTAGGATGGTCAAAAACTAAAGCTGGGTCTGATAATCCGGCGGTGCAGCAGTGAGTTAGAACGATAGGAAATTCGAGGATATCAAGCGTTGAAGATAGCCTACAACTTTGCAAATTTAACATTGGATGTTGAAATTGCACTGTAGCACGATTAAATATCCTAGTGAATATTTCGGCATCCAAAATCCCAAACAGTCCCAAAGTTCCTTAATTTTATAGGATGCAAAAAACGCTCAAGACCGCATTAATACAATCCCCACTGATTTGGGAAGATCCAGAGGCCAACAGGACTCATTTCTCCAAGGTTTTAGAGGATGTTTCCTCGGATACCGACCTAATGATCCTCCCCGAAATGTTCAACACCGGTTTTACAATGCATCCTGAGAATATTCCACATAAGCAAGGCCCGAAAACCCTAGATTGGATGTTACAAAAAGCAAAAGAAACCGATGCCGCGCTGGTCGGAAGCATCCCTTTTTATGAAGATGGCAACTACACGAACCGACTGTTTTTCGTGGAACCCTCGGGCAAGGTATCCATTTATGACAAACGTCACACTTTCACCTTGGCCGGGGAGGACAAGGTATACAAGGCAGGAACCGAAAGACTGGTCGTGGACTTCAAAGGCTTTAAGATTTGCCCGATGGTCTGCTACGATCTGCGTTTTCCGGTCTGGTCGCGAAACACGGTGGATTATGATGTACTTCTCTATGTGGCCAACTGGCCCAAGCCCCGGACCACGGCTTGGGATGCTTTGTTGAAAGCCCGAGCCATCGAAAACATGGCATATTGCATCGGCGTCAACCGAATCGGAACCGACGAGGTCGGGCACGAATATATCGGGCATTCGGCGGTCTACGATGTGCTTGGGGCGCAGGTTGCGTTTTCTGAAGAAGAAGGGATTATTTACGACACCCTGTCCAAAGAACATATTAAAGACACCCGAAAAAAGTTGCGCTTTTTGGAAGACCAGGATTCCTTTTCAATAGCTGATTGATGTCCAGAACAACGAGGGTTTGGAAACTTAAGGCTCGCGACGAATTTTACTTTCGGATGTGTCAACTTTAATGGATTGTAAAGGCTAATCTATCCTAAAAGTCTGCTCCAACTCCCAGTTCGCCCGCACCTCAATGGTATCAGGGTAGTAACTGATTCTTTCGGGCTGGCGTTTTTTGAGATAGTCGCCAGTGTCCCATTTTTGGTTGGCATTGTCGTCGAAGATGACCCGTACGAAGTAGTTCGCAGGCTCAATATTGTTGAATTCAAGCACCTTTTGCTCCGTGGTGTAAATTTCCCGCTTCAATTCTCCCTGCTCGTCGGTCAGCTGCACTACTAAAGGATATACCGTGCTGTCCGCTTCGATGTTGAAACGAAGATTCCCCAAATCGGCCAAACTAGGAGTAGACAGATTATACGCCAATGAGTCGTTGGTCTCTCCAAAGAAATCGGTAATAGCCCCGGGCAGCATATCGAGCTGATAATTTTGGTTCGGCTCGACCGGGAAATCGAAATCCACTTTATTTTCCAAGGTATCGAGATCCACTGTAAAGGCGACTGTGGTGGAGTCTTGGTCCATCATGCTGATCTTGGTGGTGTCGAGGGCCGTAAGGGGAGTGTTTGCCGCAATATAAAACGGGTCGTTGAAATTTAGGCTACCGTTCTGATTGGGACTCAACACCAGCGAATCGAGACCCACTTTCCGGCTCTTGACGGTAAAGGTGTCGATGACCTTTTCCTTTTCGTTGGTCACGGTAAAAATGAGGGAATCCATCTCGTACGGCGTAAACCAGAAGTTGAGGGTATCCTTATCGCGTTCTTTCAAAATTTTCTTGCTCACCGTGTCGGGCAAGGGCGTGAGCAGTTCAATCTCTGCCCCGGAGGCATCCCCGAAATATCCGAACTGTATCCGGTTACTGGCGGTCAGACTGGGTACGGCCATGTTGTAGTTCGGCACTTCCTTGAACAGGGTCAAAAGATAGGTGGAATCCGTTGGCAAGGTCAAAGTATCCTCCATAAAAGCGATTTTGTCCACATTTTGGTCGAAGACGTTGTTCTTGGCCTCATCTTTTAAAGCAAAAAGTTTGTACTGGCCTTCCTTCAGGTTTTTCAGGCGGAAAATGACGGTACTGTCCAACGTATTGGTAATGTAATAGGGCGGCCTTTTGAAAATGGTGGAGTCGGTGTAGGCGGTGTCGATCTTGTAGAGCATGACGCTGATGAACGGGTCGGGCTTGCGCTTAAACGCATCCTGTACGACCCCCGCCACCTCTAGCGAATCGATGTAGTCTCCGGTAGAAAACACGTAGGTCAGAAAACTGCTCGGGTTGCCTTCGTTATTGTCCTGCACGCTTTGTCCGAAATTTATGGTATAGGTGGTGTTTTCAAGTAGGGTGTCCTTGAATTTCAGTTCCAGATATTTACTGGCCCCGCCCTGGGGCTTGATTTCCGGCTGGTATTTTAGGGGAGGTGAAACGATGAGCTGGTTCTGGATATCCTCTAGCTTGATAAACTCGTCGAAATACAGGCGGATGCGCTTGGCCTTAAAGTTGACCGTCATGCTATCGGGCTCGGTCTTGACGAGTTGTGGGGGGATGATATCTTTAGGACCTCCGGAGGGACTTCCCCGACGTGCACATTGCCAAAGCGCGGCTACGATAAGGATAAGAAAGAGGGATGCCGCAAAACGACGGAAAAAAGAAACCATAGTTTAGAAAGGTTGCCCACAAAGAAACGATTAATTTGGAAGTGCTTGAAAACGATAAGGGGATTTTTAACATTTTAGGCAATGGGCAATGGGCAATGGGCAATGGGCAACGGGCAACGGGCAACGGGCAACGGGCAACGGGCAACGGGCAATAAATCAGTTCCAGAGTTTCGGCACCACCGCCATACTCGCCAGATACACCGTAGTTCCCTCGGCCTGCTGCAAGGTCTGGGCGCAGATTTCCATCGTGGCACCGGTGGTAATGACATCATCCACCAATAGGATGCGCTTGTCCCGAAGGCGTCCGGCATCCGACAGGGAGTAAAGCGCTTTGTCGCCCTGCCACCGACCGATGCGTCCCTTTTTGGTCTGGGTCTTTCCCGTGGCGGTCTTTAGGAGGATGTCATCCATATAATCAACCTCCAAATGATGGGCCAGCCGCTGCGCGAAACCAGCGACCTGATTGTATCCTCGGCGGCGCAACTTTCTAGGATGCAAAGGTACCGGAACCACTATGTCTATAGTATCCGACAGCTCGTGATTCTCCTTCAAAAGTTGGCCGTACCAATCCCCTAGAAAAGTACTTACCCTTTCTTGATTCTTGTATTTCAAGTGGTGAATGAGGCTTTGGACTATCCCATCCTCCGAAAAAAGCAGCATGGAACTGGCCTTTTTTATAAAAATCCGACCATAAAATATACGGTCGACGGGGTTTTCTTCGTTAAAAGTGTATCCGGTGAGGGGTAAATCGTTTCGGCAAACGGTACAGAGTATCTCTTCTCCCCGGCGTAAATGGCCCGTACATCCAAAACATACCCGGGGCATCAAAATCGAATTGATATCATTTAGTACCTTTGTAAAATTGCCGATAATCGATTGTTTTAACATTAAATCACCTACTTAAGGTCCCTATTCCCCAAAATGGACGGTCAAGATAAGAAATTCAACTACAAGATTATCCTCACCGCCCTGGTCGCTGTCGTCATCGGTATTCTGATAGCATTTTACTATAGTTATGCCCAGTCGAGAAGCCAAATTGCGTTCTTGGAGCAGGAAAAGGCGTTGCTCGTTAAGGATTTGACCATGATGAAGACGGATGTAGACCGACTTTCTGCGCTGAACGAGGTGAACGAAATCGAATTGGAAAGCTCCAAATATCGCGTTCAACAGCTTTTGGATTCCGTGGGCAGGCTTAATTTTACGGTGGATAAACTGCGGGAATTCAAAACGGAACTCCGCCGCCTCGAGGCCAAAAACGACAGCCTTAAGCTTAAGAATAATTTTTTGCGGTACAACAATATGTTGCTGACCAATAAAAGCGAGGAGAACCTGAAACAGATTGAGGAGCTTCGTAAAAAGACCAATGCCCTGGCCGAAGCGGAGGCTTCGCAGCGTAACGCAGTCAAAGAACTCAACCAAGAACTCAAGATCAAGACCTATCTGAAACTCCGAAATACCGAGGGCAGTGGCTTTCGACTGCGTTCCGGTCGGCCGATACAGACCAATAAGGCATCGCTTATCGAGAAATTGCGTGGCTGCGTGACCGTTGTGGCCGATGCCGCCGAAGCTGGTTCCCGAAAGGTGATTTATCTTCAATTTTTGGGCCCTGACATGCGTGTTCTGGACGATAACGCCAATACGATTACCTTGAATGGCAATATTTACAGTAAAAGGGTGGAGCTGCGTTTTTCGGGGGAAGATACCGATGTCTGCGATTTTATTACGATTCCCCAAGGTTCCTTGGATGAGGGAATGTATCGGCTCAATGTTTTCGAGGAAGAAAAACTCCTTTCTACTACGGAGTTTGAGTTGAAATAGGATAGAAGTCCGTAAAATTCTATTTTTGCCGCATGGCAAGACAAGATGACGATTTTAAGCGGGTAATATCCCACGCAAAGGAATACGGATACGTGTTCCAATCCAGTGAAATTTACGACGGATTGAGTGCCGTGTACGACTACGCACAGAACGGTGCCGAGCTCAAAAAGAATATTCGGGAATACTGGTGGAAGGCCATGGTGCAGCTCAACGAAAATATAGTGGGCATCGACGCGGCAATCTTCATGCACCCGACCACATGGAAAGCTTCTGGCCATGTAGATGCGTTCAACGATCCCTTGATCGATAATAAGGATTCCAAAAAACGCTACCGCGCCGACGTGCTGGTCGAGGACCATGTGGCCAAAATAGAGGCCAAAATTGAGAAGGAAGTCGCCAAGGCCTCCAAACGCTTCGGCGACAAGTTCGATAAGGAACAGTTTCTCGACACCAATCCCAGGGTGGTCCGATATCAAGAAGAGGTTTCAAGCATTTTGAAGCGCTTGGGGCAGTCCTTGAAAAACGAGGACCTTGCCGATGTGAAGCAGTTGATTGAGGAGCTTGACATCGCCTGCCCTATGTCCGGTTCCAAAAACTGGACGGAGGTCAAGCAGTTCAACCTGATGTTCGGCACTAAATTAGGCGCGACCGCCGAAAGTGCGATGGATTTGTACCTGCGCCCCGAAACGGCCCAAGGTATTTTCGTCAATTACCTGAACGTGCAGAAAACCGGACGGATGAAGATTCCCTTCGGCATTGCCCAGACCGGAAAGGCTTTCCGTAACGAAATCGTCGCCCGTCAATTTATCTTCAGGATGCGGGAGTTCGAACAGATGGAAATGCAATATTTCATCAAGCCCGGCACCCAACA
>JBAUIP010000336.1:0-8627 GCA_049683055.1 Pricia sp. | reverse complement strand
TCTTCGCCCTGTCCGAACGCGGTGTAGGACGCATAGGATGCATCCCCTTGGGTCACTTCGGCCTTATTGATGTTACGGGCCCATTCCATATTTCCTTTGACATCGAGTTTGGCGAGAACGATGTCGTTGTAATGGTATCGGTCTGTAATCTGGGTGCCCCCACCGGAAATATCCTCCCCTTTAGTAACGAAATATTCCTCTGCACTGAACAGGATGCCATTATCGGGAGTGACATGAATATCCTTGAAAATTAGGTTCTTCAATTCGGCATCGACTTCCCGACCGAACTTGTCGATCATAAACTGATCGGAAAACGGATTGTATTTTTTGCTTTTAATATTCAGGGCATTTTTTTCCAAATCAAAATAGACGAGACCATTATATCGATTGTCCTTACGGTCGGCATAGAAACCAACGACCCTGAGCTTTCCGTTAGATAGAAGGGGTTTCAACGATTCGGGGTACCGTCCGGTATCGTTGAACTCCTGAATTTGGTGTCCGGTACTCCCGACGCGTACCAGCTCGTACTGAAACCGTCGCTCTTGGGCCTCGAAACGTCCTTTTTTGAAAAAGGCCTTTCCCATAAGATAGAGGGTTTTTAAATCTCTGGACACCTCGATGTTCTCAAAAGCGTAGTTTTTATCGGTGGCCTGCGCGGTAAAATCGTATACGATTTGTTGTTTTAGGTCCGTACCAAAAAGGTAAATGCTGTATTTTTCATCCCGGCGTTCCCGATGCTGCACCGTGATGGCAAAGGCCGAACGGGCGTCATTAAAATGAACCGCGGTAGAAAACCCATTGCCGAAACTACGGCCATATTTGTTGACGGCCAACGGATTTGCGACTTCCTTCGAGGGAACCGAAAGCAGCACCCGCTGGGTAAAATTAAAATCGTGAAGTGGACTTTGGTGCACTACATACTGATAGGCTTCCTGTTTAACGTTGTATACGAGTTCGAGCAGGTACAACTGTCCGTTTCTTACAAAACCGTCGACCATATGGTCTCCGGCATGTTTATAGTTGAAATCTTTCACCAAATTAAGATCAGCGTCATAGATTTCGATAAAATGGCCTTTGGGATGCAGAGGGAACCCCCCGTAATAGGTGCGCACCAAAACATTTTCCCCTTTGGCCGAGCGGTCCACGGATAAAACAGTGGAGTACTTATACCTATCGGAATAATCTTCGCCAAGACGATATTCTACGGGGATTTCCTGAGCTCTTGATAGAGCGATAGCGGCCAAGAAGAATAAGACCGCCCAACTAAATTGGATTTTCATAAGTAGGTTTTATAAGTAAAATCCGCTATCAAACAGGATGCTTTACGATTTGGGATGCATCAGTCGGCAGATGTTAACATAGCTATTTCCCCGGGAAATCGGCTTCTCGCTTTTCTAAGAACGCCGTAGTACCTTCGATGAAATCGGCGGTACCGAAACATTTCCCGAACGCCTCGATTTCAGTGGAATAGCCGTCACTATTCTTAAAACCCGCATTTACCGCTTTTATTGCATAACTAAGGGCGACGGGGGAGTTTTTCGCTATTTTTTCGGCTAATTCCTCACAGTAAGGTAGTAGATTTTCTTGGGACACTACGTGGTTCACGAGGCCATAATCCAAGGCCCGGTCGACATCGATCATTCCACCTGTCATAATCATTTCCATTGCCCTGCCCTTGCCGACGAGTTGCGGTAAACGCTGGGTTCCGCCGTATCCGGGAATGACGCCGAGCGAAACTTCCGGAAGGCCCATCCGTGCATTGTGGCTGCCTACCCGAAAATGACAGGCCATGGCGAGTTCGAGTCCGCCACCGAGGGCGAATCCATTAACGGCGGCAATAACCGGTTTCGATAAATTCTGAACAAAATCGAACAGTTTTTCCTGCCCCTCTGCCGCCAATTTCCCACCTTCCTTCACTGAAAAATCCGCGAACTCGGAAATATCCGCCCCTGCTACAAAAGCCTTTTCACCGCTTCCGGTCAAGATGATGACCTTAATATCCTTTTCGTTCTCGAGAGCCTTGAATGCATCGTGCAATTCCCGAATGGTTTCCCGATTCAGAGCGTTCATCTTTTTCGGGCGGTCTATGGTGATGGTGCCGATAGGGTGTTTCTCTTCGATTAAGATGTTATTGAATTTCATAGACTCTAATGTTTTGGCAAGAATTTCTATTCAAAATTTAAACTATGGTAATTTTACTCCAAATCCGAGATTTTGGATGATTTTTTCGATTCAAACACAAAAATCCAAATGATTTCAGGGATATGGAATCGTAATAGATAGTCTAAGATACCCTTTCAACTACATTTTCCCTAGGAAACCGTACCGTAAAGACCGTCCCTTTGCCAGGTTTTGAGGTAAAATTAATGCTTCCTTTATAGGTTTCCACAATGGTTTTTACCATCCCTAGACCGAGGCCCATACCGCTGGATTTGGTTGTGAACTTGGGTTCGAAAATTTTTTCCCTATACCCATCCTCAATACCGATTCCATTGTCGGCCACGGAAATCTTGATATAATCGCCGTCGGCCGCCACGGAGATCAAAATACGGGGTGATTCTACTTCCGGAACGGCTTGAATGGCGTTCTTGACCAAATTGGTGACCACTCGAATCAACTGGGTACGGTCCAATTTTGCAATAAGTTCTTCTTCTTCCGAAATAAAATGGATGTATTCCTCATTGAAAATATCCAGGGCCAGCTTGACAATCTTCACTACGTCTAGGGTCTCGTTCTGCTGGGCGGGCATCTCGGCAAAATTGGAAAAGGCGGAGGCGATGCTGCTCATCGTATCGATTTGCTGGATCAGGGTATTGGAATATTCCGCCACTTTTTTTTCAATATTGGGGTCCTGCCGGTCGAATTTGTGTTCAAAACTTTGAACACTCAACCGCATCGGGGTCAACGGATTCTTGATTTCGTGGGCCACCTGCTTCGCCATTTCGCGCCAGGCCTGCTCCCTTTCGCTACGGGCCAGCTTGGCCGCACTATGCTCCAGCTCGTCAATCATGGCATTGTACGAATCCACCAATTTTTTGATTTCTTCGCTGGGATTGACGATCATGATTTTCTGGTTGCTCTTGGTCAGGTCGGTCTTGTCGAGCCTATCCGAAATGGTCTGCAAGGAGCGGGTGATATAAGTGGATATAAAATAGGCCAGTCCAATGGCAATCAAAAGCATCAAAAAATATACGCCGCCCAATCGCATCAGAAACTCCCGGAGTTCCATATTGGTAAAGGAGTCGTCTTCGTAATAGGGAAGATTTAATATACCGATCGGTTTCAATTTCCGGTCGTTGATATAGGTATAGGAAGCCCTATAATTGTCTCCCGCCACGGCCTTTTCTTCGACGAAGCGGTTATCTGGACTGGATTCCAGCCTTTTCAGAACATTATAATCCAAACAATTGGAAATCGAATCGACCTCGAACTTTGCCCGAGAGCTTTTGATCAGTTGTCCTTCGAGGTCATAAATGTTAAGCCGTTGGTTCTGGACGTTGGCGATTTGATAAATCTGTAAATTGAAGATCAGGCCCAGGTTTTCCGTGGTCACCGGATAAGTAGTACTCTGGAGGACATATTCGACGCTCTGACTGACTTGCTCCTCTTTTCGCTCCAAGCGATCTTGGTGGTAGTCCTGTGCCTGTTCATGATACTGATAGACGGTAACCCCGGCAATCAATACGGAGGCAATAACCACTAATAGGATCATAGCCACGAAAATGCGCGATCGTAGGGATAATTTTCTGACCAAAAGGTTGGGAATTTATGACTAAGGTAACAAATATCGAACCAGTTTTTCAAGCCCCCGGATTCTTCCTCTTTAAAGCAGTGACTGCAACCTAGCGTTTCCCAACAGGGATTTATTTCAAGCCTCGGGATTCTTACCTCGAATGCGTTTATAAAGCCGGATGCCCAACATCAATAGTATTCCCAAAACGATAATCCCGACGATTCCGAAAATCCAATCAAAAGCGGTTTTGAGGATAACCAAAAACACGATGGCGAAGAGGAACAGCGTCGCTCCCTCATTCCAGAGGCGCATAAAATTCGAGGTGTATTTGATCTCGTCTTGCTGTAACTGTCTGAAAATCTGATGGTTTTTTAGGTGGTAGGCAATTAAGAGAACGACGAATGCAAGTTTAACGTGCATCCAAGATTGTTGCAACCAGCCGGGCATCAAAATCAATAGCCATATGGCGAACAGAGTCGCCAAAACCGCGGATGGCCAAGTGATGATATACCACAACCTTTTGGTCATCAACTGAAATTGTTTGGTAAGGATTTCCTTGTCGGGGGATGGTTTTTGTGACGCTTCAATATGATAGATGAACAGGCGCGGAACATAGAACAGACCTGCGAACCAAGTGATTACAAAAATCAGGTGCAAGGCTTTGATGTAGTTATAGTATTCGGTCATTATGCGTTTTGCTAGTGCGGTATCAAAAAAACATTTTCACCTTACATCCGTATGGCCCCGATACCCATTTCCCAAAGCTTTTTGTTGAATTCGGGGATGTCAGACTTCATCAATTGGTCGCCCCTTTGCTTCAAGCCCCTCCACTGCGCATCAAGTTCGGCCTTCCGATTGCGGGACGATTGGTTGACCCGTGGGATTTCGCTTCCCGTTTGGTTGATTAAGAACAGGTACTCGGCCGTGAACTTGTTGGGAAAGTTTTCCACATCGTCATAAGCCTGCGATTTTCGTTGGATCATCTCTTTGTCCCAAGCCTCCATTTTTTCGAGCAGTTGTTGTCCTTCGTCTTTTAGTCCGGCATTCGTAATATCGGTCAGCACACTCTTAAGCTGCTGCCGAGCGGTGTGGAGCGTATTGACCTGATTATGCATCTCGGCCAAATTTTGCTCCATTTCGGTCATAAAAACGTCGTAGGTCCCGTATTGTCCCTCATCAATTTCGTAAGTAGGAACGGATACGATTGTACCGATAGCTTCCAGGCTCTCGCCGTCACTATGAAGTTTGATCGTGTATTCCCCCGGCGGTGCAACATGTCCCCTAAAATCCGCTTCGATATAAGTGTTCGGGATGCCGGGCATGATGGCGTGCCGCATATCCCATACAAATCGGTTCAAGCCTTCTTTCGCCGATAGGGTGGGTGCGGGCGGAGGTCCTCCCCCATTATGTTTTTGGTAGGTGGAATCTTTTACGGAGGAAAAACTACGTACCAGTTTCCCATTGGCATCCATGATTTTCATGGAAACGGATGCAGAATCCTTCATTGCGGGAAGTTCATAATAGATGACCATTCCGTTGGCGGGATTGACTCCTTCAAAAGCTGTCATGCCATCGAAATTGTCGGTGTCCTCGCTCATGGGACTTTGCCAAGTGCCGTTCAGGGCGTCATTCGGCGTATAAATTTTTAGTGTTCCAGAATTTGGCGGTATTCCGTTCTTCTGCTCTTTCTTGTTTAGCTCCTTGCTTTTTTGTCCCTTGGCCTCCCTCTTACTGCCTGATAGCACTTCGCCCGGTTTCCCCATATTTCCCCCTTCATATTGCGACAGCACGGAGAGGTCATCCAAAATCCAAAAGGAGCGTCCCGATGTGGCGACCACCAAATTGCCCTGATGCACTTTTAAATCCATTATCGGAGTTTTTGGAAGGTTCAGCTGAAAAGTTTCCCAAGACGTACCGCCATCCCAAGAAACATACATTCCTTTTTCCGTTCCGGCGTAGAGCAAATCCTTTCGGTCGGCATCCTCCCGAACCACTCGTGTAAAGCCACCATAAGGAATACCCTCACTAATATTGGCCCAGGTTTTACCATAATCCGTCGATTTGTAGATGGCTGGCGTATAGTCGTTAAACTTATATTTTGTGGTCGCGATATAGACCGTGGCCGCATCGTGGGGCGAGACCTCAATGGCATTGATCAGAGTCTCCCCCAGGTTTTTTGGTGTCACATTTTGCCAGGTCTCCCCGTTATCTTGAGTGATGTGGACCAGTCCGTCGTCGCTGCCCGTGTAGAAAATTCCTTTTTCGTGAGGAGATTCGATCATATAGGATATTGTACCGTAGTTCTCGGCCCCGACGGCCTCATTGGTGTACGGGACACCGCCCTTGCCCTGTTTTTCATCGATATTGCGGGTGAGGTCGGGCGAGATTTCTTCCCAGGTCACGCCCATATCCCGCGTTCTCAAGACCATTTGCGGACAATGGTAGTAGGTGCCAGGTTCGTGCCGGGAGGCGATAATGGGAGCGTTCCAATTGTATAGGTATTTCATATCACGGGCCTCCCTGCCCAAATACTGTATGGGGGCGGCCATAATTTTGGTCGATGCCTTCGACTTGGTATCCAAGACCTCGATGGTGCCCAGATAGCTCCCGCCCATCACATACCTCGGATCATCGGGGTCGAAGGCTAAAAAGGCACTTTCCCCACCGGCGGAAGCGCTCCAATCCGAATCGGAGATGCCGCCGCTTCCCATGGACAGGCTGGCAATCTTGACGGAGGAATTATCCTGCTGCCCCGCGTAGATGTTATAGGGAAACAGATTGTCGGTATTGATACGATAAAACTGCGCCGTGGGCATATGGCTTTGGCGCGACCAGCTCTTGCCAAAGTCGAAACTGACAGCCGCCCCGCCGTCGTTGGCGATGACCATGTTCTTGGAATTATCGGGATTGATCCACAGATCGTGGTAATCCCCATGGGTACCCGTAATCAGCTCCCAGGTCTTGCCGCCATCAATGGAGCGCAAGGCGGGGGCGCTCAGCACGTACACCGTATTCTCATCGTTCGGGTCGGCGAACACCTCGATGTAGTACCAGGCTCGCTGCACCAATCGGTTGTCGCCGCTGACCATGCTCCAGTTTTTACCGGCATCATCGGATACGAACAGTCCGCCCTGATCTTTATTGGAATCGCTCTCGATCAGCGCATAAACTTTGTTTGAATTGGCGGGACTTACCGCAATCGCCATCTTTCCCTTTTCTTCGGGAAGGCCTTCGGTCATTTCGGACCAGGTCTCCCCACCGTCAACGGATTTATAGAGTCCACTGCCCTTGCCACCACTGATAACTTGGTTCGGCTTACGCTGATGTTCCCACATCGCGGCATAGATGATTTCAGGATAGTTTACATCCATCGAAAGTTCCGAGGCACCGGTCAGTTCATTGACGAAAAGCACATTTTTCCAAGTGGCCCCACCGTCAACGGATTTGAAAATACCACGCTCCTTGTTCGGCCCGTAAAGTGCGCCCTGGGCGGCAACTAGAACAATGTCGGGATTGGTAGGATGGACGACAATTCGCGAAATGTGCTGGGTTTCCTTTAGTCCGATTTGATTCCAAGTCTTCCCGGCATCGGCGGATTTGTAAACGCCGTCTCCATATGAGGTCATCACCCCTCGTGGGGCATGTTCGCCCATGCCGCAATACACGATGTTCGGGTTCGATTTGGCAACGGCGACCGCCCCGACGGAGCCCATTTCGAAGAAGCCGTCGGAGATGTTCTTCCATTGCTGTCCGGCATCATCGGTTTTCCAGAGTCCCCCGCCGGTGGTGCCCATGTAATAGGTCATTGGGTCGCCGACAACACCCGTGGCCGATACCGAACGCCCGCCCCGAAACGGGCCGATATTACGATATTTGAGGGGTTTGAAATAGTCTTCTGCGGTTTGGGCGAAAGTGGTGGCGGTGATGAGGATTAGAAGGGCTAATAATCGGTTTTTCATATTGTTTTTTAGGAATTGTAATTTTTGATCATGATTCTGTTTTACGTTCGCGATAAGGTTAAATACTTATTCCTTTGATTTTCAATTCGGTAAGCCAATTTCAAATAAGAATCGGCGGACGCTGTCTGACCTGTTCCATAAATCAATTTTCTACAAATAGATAATTTAACTTTAAACTATTAAATGCCGAATTGAATTCCTGAATCTCCTTGGAAATCAAGGCGTCAAATGTCTTCAATTGCGCATTGATCTTGGTCGTCAGTTCCTTTTTGACGGCAACATCCTGCTCGGTCGGAGGAAAATCGTCCAAGGTGACCAAGCTGTTCAAATGGCCCAATTTGTTGGTCAGCCTGATGGGAAAGTTCAGCGGATCTTGATCGCTCTTGTTTTGGGTCTGGTACAGGGCTTTTTCGACCTGCCCGAATTTTCCCTTCATTTTCTTGGCCTTTTCCGCCAAATCTTCGGTCTGCGGATTGTCCGCGTACTGCTCGGTGAAGGCGTCGAGCTGATCGGTAATCTTCCGGATTTTCTTGATGGATTGGTGGGCCTTGTCCACTGTCGCATTGACCTCGCTGACAAATTCGTACTGTTCTTGCATGTCGGCCACGGAAACTTCGGCCCGTGGGTCGGGAATGATTTTGAAATTTTCCGAAGTCGAGGTGCCATTGACGTTTAAGTGTACCTTGTATTCCCCCGGGACGGCCTTGGCCCCATCGAGATTGGCCCACCATAGGATCATGCCGTCGAGTTTTTCTGCCCCTTTGCCTCGGGTGTCCCAAACGTGGGTGTTGCCGCCTTTTTTTATCTCCAATTTTTTGTCCTTTTCCTTGGCGGAGTTTTTGAAGGATGCCAGGGTGTCTCCCGCCATGGTCGTATATGTAAGGGCCACACTATCTTTCTCTACCAAATTTTTGAGGTAGAAATGGGTTATGGCC
>JBAUIP010000335.1:0-3832 GCA_049683055.1 Pricia sp. | reverse complement strand
TACCAAGGGACTGGCCATGTCCTTTTTTGCCAATCAAAATACGGAGTTCATTCATACCGTTTCCGCAGAGAAACCGTTACGATGCGTGGTGGTTTGTTACCCGTTGAAAAACCTCCAAAAGCTACCAGCACAAGAGAAGGAACTTTACCATCAATACCTTAAACATCTACTCCATCCTGTGGACGATTTTGTGGAAGGACCGCGTTTTTTCATGTCCCCCACCATGCAGACCACCATCGATAAAATTTTTTCCACTCCCTATACTGGAACTACACGGATGCTATTCCTGAAAAGTCAGATTACAGAACTGCTTTCCCATTTTCTGGCCAAGGTATCGACAGATATCGCCCCCAAAACCGGACTTAAAACTGTCGACCGGGAAAAATTGTACCATGCGAAAGCCATTCTATCGGAAAACATGGATAATCCGCCCTCTTTGACAGAACTATCGAAGCTTGTGGGCCTAAACGACTTCAAGCTGAAAAAGAATTTTAAGGAACTGTTCGGCTTTCCTGTCTATAAATTTTTACAACAGGCCCGACTCGACAAGGCGCATGAACTTCTGGAAAGTTCGGAGCAAACGGTACAGGAAGTTGCTTGGTCAGTAGGGTACGAAAGCCTAAGCTCCTTTTCGAACGCATTTATCAAGAAATTCGGCATCCGCCCTAGTGGGTTGAAACGATAACTTCCTTCATAGGAAAACTATTCCAGAAGAGCACAACAATCCCTTTGGGACAAATCAAAATCCGTTTCAAACAGATAGGCCCCAGCCAAAACCTTCAATTTTGTGGTGTCCACTAATCAAAAAAAGAACATCATGAAAACACAAAAGATTTTAGTTTTAGGAGCTACCGGAAAAACAGGCCGCCGTGTGGCGACACGATTGGAAAAACTGAATTATCAGGTCCGAAAAGGCTCTCGACAGGAAGACCCGTCGTTCGACTGGGACGATTCCACAACGTGGCCCGGAGCGCTGCAGGATATGGATGCAGTATACATCACTTTTCAACCCGATTTGGCCGTTCCCGGAGCTTTAGAAACTATTAAGGCTTTTAGCACAGCCATGGTTTCGGCGGGCATTCAAAAAGTGGTACTGCTTTCGGGTCGTGGTGAAACGGAAGCCGAACGCTGCGAACAGGTAATTATGGATTCAGGACTGGACTGGACCATAGTAAGAGCCAGTTGGTTCAACCAAAATTTCAGCGAGAGCTTTTTCTTGGATTCTATTCTAGCGGGCCATGTGGCCTTACCCAAAAATGACGCCTTAGTGCCTTATATCGATGCCGATGATATCGCCGATGTGGTGGTCGAAGTCCTTTTGAAAGCGGAACATTCCGGGAAAATCTATGAACTGACCGGTCCGCAACAGTTTACCTTTGAACAGGTTATGCAAAAAATTTCTCAGGCCGCCGAAAGGGAAGTTAAGTTTGAACCCATACCTTTAGAGGCCTATATTTCCGGGATGAAGGAAGCTGGAGTACCTGAGGATTATGTATGGCTGATCGGCTATTTGTTTACGGAAATACTCACCGAAGAAAACGCGGTGATTACGAACGATGTGGAGCATGTACTGGGCAGAAAGCCCAAAGATTTTGAGACCTATGCCCGTGAAACGGCGGCAACCGGAGTCTGGGATTCGAATAGATGACTTTTAATTGACAGTTAAAATAAAAAAGAGCCCGTTAAACATTATATGGGCTCTTTTTATCTATTAAAAATAAATCATGTAAGACCAATGAAAATAACCTGCATACTACTTGCGCTAATATGTATTTGCGCATCCTGTGAAACAAATCGGAAAACCATAGCCGTTAAAGAAGGTCTATACATTTCCGATGCAATGATATTAACTAGCGAAGATGGCCAGTATACGTCTTTCGAAGGCCATGTAGTCGTCGACTGTGGCATCTTGACTTATGTTGGAAACAAAGCACCCCAAATTACCGGAGACTACGAGAAAATCGAGGGCAAAGGAAAGTTCTTGATTCCCGGTTTGATCGATAGCCACGTACATATCATGCAAACCAACGGAATGTCGTACGACCATATTCAAAAAAATCCTGAACTAGTATCAAAGTATAAAGAACAGGTGCCTCGCAGCTATTTGTATTATGGCTTTACTACGCTCATAAATCTTGGCGGAATTACATCCGACTATCTTGATTGGCTGCAATCACAACCTATTCGTCCCGATGTGTACCACACGGGTTGGTCAGGTGCCGCTGTGGCCAATGGCTATCCCATGAACAACACTCCAGAGCAAATTCGCTTTAATGTCTTCCCGAATTTTATTTATTTGGAAAGCGAAGCGGAAAATATCCCAGAGCAATTTACACCCGAAGACCATACTGCTGAAATGGTAGTAAATCGAATCAAGGAGTCCGGCGCGATTGCCGTGAAGACTTATTACGAGAAAGGATGGGATAAAAGTCAGCCAGAACTACCCGTTCCTTCGAAATCGATTATTCAGAATTTACATGAGCAGGCCAACAAAAACGGAATGGTTTTGACCATACATGCCAATTCTTATGAAGCACACTCATTTGTGACGGATGCCGGAGTGGATATCATCGCACATGGATTATGGAACTGGGGACTGTATTCAAACGCTCCTAAAGACTCATTGCCCAATGCGATACAACAGGTTCTGGACAAGCAAATCGAGAAACAAATCGGTTACACGCCGACACTTGCCGTAATTAATGGTCTGCGTGTCTTAGCAGATCCTGATTTCCTAGAGACCGAAGAGCTGAAACGGACACTTTCAAAAGAAATGATCGATTGGTATACATCGGAAGAGGGCCAATGGTTTGCAGAAGAAATTGTAGGTCAAAGTAGTCCCAAAGAGGTGGACTCGTTATTCGCCAACATCCAATCACGGGGTCAATCGGCCCTCAAGTATGTATCGGATAACGGCGGCACTATATTATTCGGTACGGATACCCCTTCGGCACCAACATACGGAAACCAGCCTGGGTTTACAGGTTATTCGGAATTGGTTCAAATGAACGAATCGGGTCTTTCGCTGGATAAAATACTGACATCGGCAACTGTAAACAATGCAAAGGCCTTTCACCTGGATTCAATAGTTGGGACTATAGATGTTGGCAAGAGAGCTCATCTAGTGCTTTTAAACACCAATCCTTTAAAGACCATAGAGGCTTATAACGACATCCATACTGTCATTGTCAATGGAAAGGCGATACCGCGAGAGGGACTATCAATACAAAATTGACAATGTTTGATATAAGGCGCCTACCAAGTCCAGAAAAATCTTGATGATATTATTAAGTATGTTGAAAGCAAGTATGGAACTGACCTAAAAAGGACAAAATTTGTACTCGGAAAATGATTTGGTATATCGCAATATCTTGGATAAATTCAATATGCTTGACGATACGGAGTTCTTAGATTTCTCAAAAGTTCATCTGTACAGAAAGTTTTCTAAAAAAGGATATCTTTTAAAATCCGGCTGTTAAAATCATGAGGTTTATTTCGTAACCTCAGGTACGGTAAGACTTTTTGAGCTTATCGACGAAAAAGAAATATATCAAACTTTTGTTTTGAAAATGAATTTGCAAACGAATTAAAGAGTCTGAGCACGCAAACGCCTTCAACAAACCGTGGAACTTATAAAGGATAAGGACGAAAAGGAAGCACCCTTCATGAAAAATGAAGATTACCCTAATTTTTGTTCAAAGTACATTGGACAAAGCTCCGACAACTTTCAAACAATTACAGGTATGGCAGCCGAGCAGGGAAAATACGTGTTACATTTTACCATTGAATAAAGCCTATACTGATAAAAAAATACACATCGGATTGGAGTAAA
>JBAUIP010000334.1:0-12514 GCA_049683055.1 Pricia sp. | reverse complement strand
GCCGAAATGTAGGCTCCGAGCATTTTACCCAAATGTAATTTCAGCCAATTTTCTTTCAATTTATCTGGGTTTTCGTACAACGTCAAATCCCGTATGGAAAAGAGTATTCCGACTAAAGCGAACACGCATAAAACGATATTCAAACTACTGTAAAAGATAAAAGGAAGAAAAATCATTAAGATTCCGACCGTAATCATGGCTCTTGAAATCCACTTGTCCGTCTGTAAATCGAGACTGTTGCGTTTGAATCGCAAGGCGCGTCTGCCCGTCAGCACAAAATAGAGACTGAAAACCCCGATGGCGAACAAGAACGGACTTTCGTGATTTGGTAAGAATGCGACGACCATTGCGGTAATCGTCGAAATCAGCATGGAATAGTAAAAAACGAGTCCGGATTTTTTATGGACCTGGAGTCCTTTTTGGGCAACCATCGCGGAAAGTCCAGCCAACAAAGCGATTCCGCCGAAGGCGGCGTGAACTATAATCAGGACATGTATCCCTTGTTCCATTTCAAAACACTTTCTCCGCGATTGCTTTGATATTATCCGACTTTCCCATGGAATAATAATGCAAAACGGGAACGCCCGCCGCCTTGAGTTCCTTGGATTGTTCGATGCACCACTCCACACCTACTTGACGAACGGCCTTGTTGTCCTTACAATCCTCCACCGCGTCGATGAGGTCTTGCGGAAGGTCGATTCGGAATACCTGGGGCAGTAACTGCAGATGCCGTTTGACGGCGATAGGCTTGATACCCGGGATAATCGGGACAGTGACGCCGATTTCCCTAGCGGCTTCAACAAATTCAAAATACTTTTGATTGTCGAAGAACATTTGGGTCACCACGTAATGCGCCCCGGCATCGACTTTTTGCTTTAAGCGCTTTAGGTCCGATTTCAGCGAGGGTGCTTCCAGATGTTTCTCGGGATAGCCCGCCACCCCGATACAGAAATCGGCGCAATGGTCGGTCTCCACGGTGTCGTGCAGGTAGTTGCCACAATTCAGGTCGTGCAATTGCTCCACCAAACCCAGGGCGTACTCATGGCCTCCTTGAGTCGGTTTGAAATATTGCTCTTCCTTCATCGGATCACCGCGCAGGGCCATAACGTTCTTGATACCGAGATAGTGGCAATCGACCAAAACATACTCGGTTTCTTCTTTTGAAAAGCCGCCGCAGAGGATGTGGGGCACAGTGTCCACATCGTATTTATGTTGGATGGAGGCGCAAATGCCCACAGTTCCGGGTCGCATACGTGTCAGCTTTTTGTCGAGCAGGCCGTCTCTTTTGACATAAACATACTCCTCGCGGGAGGTGGTGACATCAATAAACGGGGGATTGAACTCCATCAAGGGGTCGATATTGTCGTAAAGCTCCTGTATTTGATGGCCTTTCAGGGGTGGAATAATCTCGAAAGAAAATAGTGTTTCTCCGTTGGATTTTTTTATATGGTCGGTAATTTTCATGTACGCAGGACTCTTTTCAGTTTAAATCTAATTTGGGCGTCCGGGCGGGCTTTCCGCTATATTTTTTTGTGCGACCTTTCGACTGCGCTCAAGGTGGCACAAAAAAGATGCCGCTGCAATCCCTGACGCAAATACTCGTTTCGAGGGCACTTTTCTAATCATCCGCAATATTGGGTGCCAACCATTTCTTTGCCTTTTCCAAGGATATTCCTTTGCGATTGGCGAAGTCCGCTACTTGATCTTCTTTAATCTTTCCGAGGCCGAAATATTTGGCTTTGGGATGCCCGAAATAGTACCCGCTGACCGATGATGCCGGCCACATGGCCAGACTGTCGGTCAGTTTTACCCCGATACGCTCCTCAACTTGGAGCATCTCCCAAATCGTAAGTTTTTCGAGATGATCGGGACAGGCCGGGTAGCCGGGGGCGGGGCGAATGCCCTTGTATTTTTCGTTGATCAAGGCTTCATTATCCAAATCCTCGCTCGCCGCGTAGCCCCAATATTTCGTGCGGACTTGCTTGTGCAAATATTCGGCGAAGGCTTCGGCCAGCCGATCGGATAGGGCCTTGATCAATATGGAATTATAATCGTCAAGGTCTTTCCTATATTTTTCGGATAGTTCGTCCGTTCCAAAACCTGTGGTTACGCAAAAGCAGCCGATATAATCTTGCTTTCCGGATTTTTCGGGAGCGATGAAATCGGCCAGGGCATAATCGGGGACCCCTTCTCGGCGTTGGAGTTGTTGGCGGAGGGTTCTTAAAGTGAAAGTTTTCGGGGAACTCTCGTTGTCAACCGCCTCTTTGCTACCCACCTCTTCGGAAGTTGGGTGCTCACCAACAGAATGAGCTGTGTCTGTATCGGTCGCATGGCCATTAGGGTTCTCGACTGCGCTCGAACTGACGTCAATTACCTCAATGTCGTCATGGTTATTGAGCGTATTGGCGGGAAATAATCCGAACACGGCCTTTGCTGTCAGCTGTTTTTTATCCAAAATTTCGGTCAACATTTTCTGTGCATCGGCGAAAAGTTCGGTCGCTTGCTTGCCTACCACCTTATCTTCCAAAATGTCGGGGTACCGGCCATGAAGCTCCCAGCTGCGGAAAAAAGGTGTCCAGTCTATAAAATCGACCAGTTTATTCAAATCCATGTCCTCGATGACCTGGATTCCCATTGCTGCGGGCTTGACGATTTCCGAGGCATCCCAATCGATTTTGAACCTATTGGCCCGGGCGGCCTCTAGGGATTTGTACTCCTTGTGTCCGGAGCGGTTCTTGAATTTTTCCCGAAACACCTCGTAATCCTCCTTGATGGATTTTTTGTAGGCCTGGGAGGTTTCCTTTTGCAACAGATCGCCTACCACGGTGACCGCGCGAGAGGCATCGTTCACATGTATAACGGATTGGCCGTATTCCGGGTCGATCTTGACCGCGGTATGAGCCTTGCTGGTCGTTGCGCCTCCAATCAGCAAAGGGACTGTGAAGTTTTTCCGTTGCATTTCTTTGGCGAGGTGCACCATCTCATCGAGCGAGGGAGTGATGAGTCCGCTTAGCCCAATGGCATCTACATTATGCTTGATGGCCTCATCGAGAATCTTTTCCGGAGGTACCATCACGCCCAAATCGATGATTTCGTAGTTGTTGCAGGCCAGCACCACGCTGACAATATTTTTTCCGATGTCGTGGACATCCCCCTTGACGGTCGCCATCAATATTTTTCCGTTGCCCTTATCGTCGCCCTCAACGGGATTCTTCAATTTCTCTTCCTCGATGTAAGGTAACAGATAGGCCACCGCTTTTTTCATCACTCGGGCGGATTTTACCACCTGCGGCAGAAACATTTTTCCGCTTCCGAAAAGGTCGCCGACCACGTTCATTCCGGTCATTAGATGACCTTCAATAACCTCGATGGGCTTGTCGGAGACTTGGCGGGCCTCTTCGACATCCTCTATAATATACTGATCGATTCCCTTGACCAAGGCACGGGTAATACGGTTCTGTAGTGGTTCCTCCCGCCAGGATAAATCCACCTTGCTTTCCTTGGCCTTTCCTACAACGGATTCGGCGAAATCCAACAGGCGTTCGGTGGCATCGTCGCGTCGGTTCAAAATAACATCCTCGACCCTTTCGAGCAAATCCTCCGGAATATCGTCGTAGACTTCGAGCATCGTCGGATTGACGATTCCGATATTCATACCGGCCTTGATGGCGTGGTAGAGAAAGACGGAATGCATGGCCTCGCGCACGGGATTGTTCCCGCGAAAACTGAAGGACACGTTGCTGACACCTCCGCTGACATGGCAATATGGTAAGTTTTCCTTGACCCATTGGGTGGCCTCGATAAAATCAAGGGCATTGCGTTTGTGCTCGTCCATTCCCGTGGCGACGGGAAAGATATTGAGGTCGAAAATGACATCCTCGGGGGGGAAGCCGACCTCATTGACCAGAATATCGTAGGAACGTTTGCAAATTTCGATTCGGCGGTCGTAATTGTCCGCTTGGCCGGTTTCATCAAAGGCCATGACGATGACCGCCGCACCGTAGCGTTTGATAAGTTGCGCGTGATGAATAAATTCTTCTTCGCCCTCTTTAAGGCTGATGGAGTTTACAACGCATTTGCCTTGTACTACCTGCAATCCCGCTTCGATGATTTCCCATTTGGAACTGTCGATCATAATAGGCACCCGGGCAATATCTGGCTCGGCCATTATCAGATTGAGAAACTTGACCATGGCTTCCTTACCGTCGATCAGACCGTCATCCATGTTGATATCGATAATTTGGGCACCGCCTTCTACCTGGTCGCGGGCTACGTCGAGGGCTTCCTCAAACTTACGTTCCTTGATAAGGCGAAGGAACTTCTTGGAACCGGCCACGTTGGTGCGCTCCCCAACGTTGACGAAATTGCTCTCGGGGGTGACTATCAAGGGTTCGAGACCGGACAATTTTAAGTATTTTGGCTTGTTTTCGCTCATAGCGCTATTTCCACTTTCTTAAAGTAACACCTCATTACAGTTGGTGTCAATTTCATTCCAACCTACTTCCGTCGTAGTTTTTAGTCTTTTCATTTCCTTACTCATAGACAGACAAATACTGATATTTAAACCATTTCGGCGGCCACGGGGCGAGGATCATATTTCGCCACCAATTCTGCGATGGCAGTGATATGTTCGGGAGTCGTACCGCAGCATCCTCCTACAATATTGACCAATCCTTTTTCCAGATATTCCTTGATCTGTTCCGCCATTTGTTCGGGCGATTCGTCGTATTCACCAAAGGCGTTGGGCAGTCCGGCGTTGGGATAGGCCGAGACAAAATGTTCGGATCGGTTGGCCAGCACTTCGAGGTGCGGAACCAACTGGTCGGCGCCCAGGGCACAGTTGAACCCAACGGACAAAATCGGAATATGCGATACCGAAATCAAAAAGGCTTCCGCCGTCTGGCCGGACAGTGTCCTGCCCGAAGCATCGGTAATCGTACCGCTGACCATGATGGGCGGGTCGATATTACGTTCCGCCTTGACCTCCTCGATGGCAAAAAGCGCTGCCTTGGCGTTGAGGGTGTCGAAAACAGTTTCCACCAGCAACAAATCGGCACCTCCATCCAATAAAGCCTCTACCTGCTGTTTATAGGCGATTCGCAACTCGTCGAAAGAAATGGCGCGAAATCCGGGGTCGTTGACATCGGGGGACATGCTCGCCGTTTTATTCGTCGGACCGATACTTCCCGCGACAAAACGAGGCTTGTTCGGTTCGTTGGCCGTGAATTCATCGGCCACTTTTTTCGCAATTCGCGCGGATTTAGAGTTCAGCTCGTACACCAGTTCTTCCATGTGGTAGTCGGCCATGGCAATGGTAGTGCCGGAGAAGGTATGGGTTTCCACAATATCGGCCCCGGCGGCAAAATACTTGCGGTGTACCTCAGCAATGGCCTCAGGTTGGGTCAATGACAACAGGTCGTTATTGCCCTGTAGCGGATGTTCCCAATCCTTAAACCGCTCGCCTCGGAAGTCCTCTTCGGTGAATTTGTACCGCTGCAACATGGTACCCATGGCACCGTCGAGAATCAGAATCCGCTCTTGTAGTAACTCTTTAATCATTTGTATGTATGGCGTTATAACCCATCCCTTTGGACTGGTCTATCTAAAGTAAATTATCAAGTTTGGAAATTAAGGGCGGATGGCCCGTCGTTGTGTTATCTGCCGCGCCGTTGACGCGATAGAACGTAGCACCTTCTCAGGACCCGAAAGCTTTCGGGATGACCAAAGGGTTGCTAAGGCTTCGCAGGGTCTAATCCCTCCACCTTTCTTGATAACGGCTTCAATAGTATGAATGAACGAGCTACAAAGTAACGGTACGAGCCGCTTAAATGCAAGTAAAAGACTTGGTTTTTCGCTATCACCGCTTGGCGCAATATATAGACTCTGATTATTAAGCCTGTTCGATTATTTCCGTCTGACTTATTTCCACTAAGTTGCTTTTGGACAGCATTTCGGTTATCACCTTGATATTGCTATCAAAAATTTCAAGAAGTTTCTTATTGGGAATATTTCCTGTAGTGACTAAAAGTAATTTTTTTGGTTTTAAACGAATCAAATAGGATTCCAAGAAATCGCTATCCTTACTGACCACGATTCGGCTCTCCTTCTCGGCCAATTTTATGATGTCAGAATCCTTGGATTTGTTGGCATCAGGTAATTCTAAGGTATGGATGGAGTCAAACCCCTTCTCATTTAAATAATCGGATAAAATTTTAGGTAATTGGGCGTCAATTATAAACTTCATCAAGCCACTTTGTGTATACGTTTCGACTGCACTAGTTTAGTGGCATACTCAATGCAAGCCAAAAAATCTTCGCGTTCGAGATCAGGGTAATCGGCAAGAAGCTCTTCGATGGTCATGCCCGAAGCCATAAGTTCCAACATGTTTTCTACGGGATAACGCAGGCCTCTTATGATGGGCTTACCATGACAAATTTCCGGGTCAATCGTTATTCTGTCCATTGCCGTTTTTATTTTAAAATTACCCTAAGATAGAAAAAATCTCTAACACCCGATACGCAATACTCTGAACCACCTCTTTTTTGGCCTCTTTTTTCGAGCCGTCAAATCCGGTGACACCGCCCACGGTGGTGTATTTCATCACATAGCGTTTATCGGGATTGATAATTTTATACGCAAATTGGCACATTACGGCAGCCTCATGAAAACCGGATAAAATCAGTTTTAGTTTGCCTTCATAGGTGTTGACATCGCCGATAGCAAAGACACCGGGAAGATTGGTCTGATAGTCCTTCGCGTTGTTGACCTTGATGGCGTTGCGCTCGATTTCAAGTCCCCAATCGCCGATGGGGCCCAATTTTGGGGACAATCCGAACAAGGGGATGAAGTGGTCGGTCTCCACATAGGTTTCGCCTTTGGCCGAGTCGTTGTGTTTGACCACAACGGCTTCTAAATGTTCATCGCCGTATAATTTCTTGACCTCGGCCTTGGTAATCAGCTTGATCTTACCCAGTTTGGCCAGTTCGGATGCTTTTTCGACGGAATCCAATGCCCCACGAAACTCGTCTCTTCGGTGTACCAGGGATACTTCGGAGGCTACATCGGCCAAAAAGATGGCCCAGTCCAAGGCGGAATCCCCGCCCCCGGCGATGACCACCTTTTTATCGCGATAGACTTCCGGATCCTTTATCATATAGGAGACGCCTATGTCCTCAAAATCTATGATGTTTTCGATGGGCGGTTTTCGGGGTTCGAAGGAGCCGAGTCCACCAGCAATAACGACTATGGGCGCATGGTGCTGGGTGCCTTTATTGGTCGTAACGATATAGGAGCCGTCCTCTTGTTTATCAAGGGTTTCTGCGCGTTCGCCCAGGGTGAATCCGGGTTCGAAGGGCCTGCTCTGCTCCATCAAATTGTCTACCAAATCGCCCGCTAGAATTTCCGGGAAGGCCGGAATATCGTAGATGGGTTTCTTGGGATAGATTTCGGAACACTGCCCACCCGGTTGTGGCAAGGCATCGATTAGATGACACTTGAGTTTCAATAATCCCGCTTCGAAAACTGTAAAAAGTCCGGTGGGGCCTGCGCCTATGATGATCAAATCTGTCTTTATCATAATTTTATTATTGTCGTTTCCGCGAACCTACCTGCCGATTTACCCGCCGGTGAAGGGGAGGCAGGCGCGGGAATCTTGTTTACTCAATTTTTAGTTTGCCCCGAGGCAAATCTTTCTCACTGTTTTGTTATCCTCGAAATTTTATTGGAAAAATGACGAAAGATTACGACTCCTCAAATCTCAGCGAGCCTTTTATTATTTGCGGATGCTACCCCATACTTCTTTTGTATTTTAAGGATGTGCTCCCGATGTCGTACCACCTCTCCGATTATGATGATTGCGGGATTCGCCAGTTGCTGACGCCGGACTACCTCCTCGATGGATGCCATCGTGCCAATACCCACCTTTTCCTCGTCGCGGGTCCCGTTTTGAATGATGGCTATGGGCATTTCGGATTTTCCTTCTTGCCTAAAAAGGGATACGATTTGGGATAGTTTTGACATCCCCATCAAAATCACCACGGTGGCGGTACTCTTGGCCGCCAACCGGACGTCATTGGATAATTTATGCTGCTTGGTCGTACCGGTAATCACCCAAAAACTCTCGGAAGAACCCCTTTTGGTCGCCGGGATGTTCTGCATCGCAGGTACCGAAAGACAACTGGAAATTCCCGGCACCATGACCGTTTCGAGTCCGTGCTCGGCAGCAAACTCCATTTCTTCCGCACCTCGGCCAAAAACGAAGGGGTCTCCGCCTTTAAGACGTACCACATGCCCGTGGGACTTTGCACGCTGTATAATCAGGTCATTGATCTGTTGCTGTTGGTAAGAATAACAGCCTTTTCGCTTACCCACAAAAATGTGCTCGGCGTTTGGGGCATAGTCCAATAATTCGGGATTCACCAAGGCATCGTAAAGGACTACCGCGGCATCTTGCAAAGCTTTGATAGCCTTAAGAGTAATCAGCTCGACATCTCCAGGGCCTGCTCCTATGACCGTCAAGCGGCCGTTTCCCTTAGATAAGCTAGCTGTGGAAATTGTCTCCAAACGTTGCCCGAAACCATTCTCCCAAGAAGTAAAGTTCTCCCCATTAAAACCGTTGGATGAGCGTTTCTGGAAAACGAAATCTTCATTTAGCTGTTTCATAGTTTTCGGTTTTTGTTCTTTTTCAAATGCCATACTGCCACCACTTCAGTAGCTATGCCGGTTCTATACCTCCGCCAGTTCTTTTTCCCTGAAAATTTCAACGGACTTCAAAAATCCTTGGGCGTCCTCCAAATAGCTTTTGGCGAAAGCTTCGGTGGGCTCATTATTTTTTAATTGTAGGGCCAAGGTCTCGAAACCGCCTTCCACGGGAATCATGCCGTTGGCTACGAATTTTTCGTCGAAATCCTTGATAATACCGGCATGGGTATTGACCTTGACCTTTTCCCCGGTCAACAGCGCCTTGGCGGAATTGACCATAGAGGAATAGGAGTGATAGATGCTTGCCGCCCATTTTCCATCGGCCAGACTTTCCTGCGCGTTCTGGATTTTCTCCTCACTCTCGAACAAGAGGGTCGCAATCAAATCGATGACCACCCCGGCGCACTCCCCGATGCCGATGGCTTTTTTGTAGCGCTCGGTGTTGCCCCAATCGATAAAGTCCTCAGCGGTCAAATTATCGGTGTCGGACAGATGCGTCAGAAAATCGTAGAAATAACGTTGTCCTTTTTCCGCATAATAATCCGCATAGGAGGCTCCATTACCGTTCGCCTCGAAATCATCCAAAATCAAGCGTAGCGCTTCGGGACCTCTTTTGCAGGGGACTTTCAAGACCTTATCGGCAAATCGGCCACTGCCATCGCCGTCGTTTCCACCGCCTAACAATACTTGCAATGCCGGCGCAACCCGTTTGTCCTTGGTGCGGACGCTCATTCCTTGAAAGCCGATGTTCGCCATGTTGTGCTGGCCACAGGCGTTCATGCATCCACTGATTTTAATGACCACATCGGGATTGGAGATGTAGTGCGGATATTCCGTTTTGATGACCCGCTCGAGCTCTTCGGCAATACCGGTACTGCTGGCAATTCCAAGATTGCAAGTGTCCGTACCGGGGCAGGCGGTGATGTCCAAGGCCGTGTTGTATCCAATTTCGGTGAATCCGAGTTTTTGCAATTCGGCGTAGAAAAAAGGAAGCGATTCCTCCTTGACAAAAGGCACCAGAATGTTCTGACGTAAGGATAACCGAATCTCTCCGGCGGCATATTTCTCGACCAAATCGGCCAGTAACCGTGCTTTGTCCGTGTAGAAATCCCCTAGGAGCACCTTAATTCCGATGGCTACATATCCCTCTTGTTTTTGGGGAACAAGGTTGGTGGATTTCCACTTTTCAAAATTTTCCTGATCTGTTATTTCGACTTCGGGAGCTTCCCATTCCGAGGGATGTACCTTAGGATAGGCCTCCGCATTAATAGGAAACGTCTCGTGGGGGACGGCCTTTTGCTCCTCCGCCAACAAATCCTTGAATCCGTCAAGACCGACATCCTTGATCAGAAATTTCATCCGCGCCTTGGCCCTGCTCTTGCGTTCGCCGTAGCGGTCGAAAACCCGGATAACCCCGTCCATCAACGGGATGATTTTGTCGGATGCCAAAAACTCGAACAGCACATCGGCATGACGGGGCTGTGAACCCAATCCCCCACCGAGCATGACCTTGAATCCTCTTACACCGTCCTGAATTTTGGCGATAAAGCCAAGGTCGTGCATGTAGGATAATCCAGTGTCGGCATCGCCGGCCGAGAAGGAGACCTTGAACTTACGGCCCATTTCCTGACTGATGGGGTTCCGCAGAAAATATTCGAAAAGAGCGTGGGCATAGGGAGAAACATCGAAAGGCTCGTCGACATCGATGCCGGCGGTTTCACTTGCGGTGACGTTACGAACCGTGTTGCCACAGGCCTCGCGAAGGGTGACCTCATCTTTTTCCAGCTGCGCCCACAGTTCCGGGGTACGGTCCAGGTCGACATAATGAATCTGGATGTCCTGCCTCGTGGTGATATGCAATCTACCCGTGGAATACTCATCGGATACATCGCAGATTCCGTGCAACTGCTTGGAAGTGACTTTACCATATGGCAATTTGATACGGATCATCTGAACCCCTTGTTGCCGTTGACCGTAAATCCCACGCGCTAAACGGAGACTTCGGAATTTCTCCTCATCGAGTTCGCTGTTGTTGAACTGGTGGATTTTCCTTTCCAGTTCGAGGATATCCTTTTCCACTACTGGATTTTCTATTTCTGTCCGGAAGCTTTGCATTTGTTTCTAGTATTTGTTTGTTGGAATTGTAATTTCCGTGCTTCTCGATCTAGTTGCAGCACTACTTGTTCCCAACTTCCTATTTTATTAAAAATCCTTTTATCCTATGGGATAAATAGGAATTATTTAAATTTTGTTCCCCAAATTTGCGATTCGACAAATCCGAAGCTTATCAATTATGCTTGAAAGCACTTATTTTTTGAAACTCCAACTGCCTAATTCCAATATCAAACAATAAACCCGGCCCCAACCGTATTGTTGCTCTGTGTATCGATCAAAATAAACGAGCCATTGGTACGATGGTTCTTGAACCGATCGTAAAAAATCGGTTTGTTCAGCTTGAAACTGACCTCCGCGATATCGTTCATGCCGAGACTATCCGCCGCTTCGTCTATACCGGAATAATCCGGATGTATTTTATGATGGATACTTCCCACTTTGGCCAACACCTTATTGACGCCATGTTGCACCACATACTTCTTACCAGGCACCAGATTATCGGAATCCATCCAAGAAACCGTGGCGGTGAACTGCTTGTCGACAATGGGCAAATCCCCTGCCTTGACCAACATATCGCCACGGCTCAGGTTGATTTCGTCCTCCAAGGTAATCGTCACCGACGACCGTCTCGAAGCGGTCTGATATTTCTTATCGTGAAAATAAATGTCCTTAATCTTGGACCGGGTCTGCGAGGGAAGGGCCACCACCTCGTCGCCGACACTCAACTCCCCTCCATATACCTTACCGGCAAAACCACGGAAATCATGATGGTCTTCCGTTTTGGGCCGGATGACGTATTGCACCGGAAAACGGGGCGTGCCCACATTGGATACCGCCGCCAAGTCGAGTCCCTCTAAATGTTCGAGCAAGGTTTCGCCGGAATACCAAGGGGTGTTATCAGATCGGTTGACCACATTATCGCCTTTGAGCGCACTCACGGGAATAAACGTGATTTTTTGATTGGCATAATCGCGTTTGGCCATCAACTGTTCGAAATCTGCCTTGATTTCCTCATATCGTTCCTCGGAAAAGTCCACCAAGTCCATTTTATTGATGGCAACGATGACTTCTTTTACGCGAAGCAAATTGTTGATAAAGAAATGGCGGTGGGTCTGTTCGATAACTCCCTTTCGGGCATCGATCAAGATGATGGCTGCCTGTGAGGTGGAGGCACCAGTGACCATGTTACGCGTATATTCCACATGACCGGGAGTATCCGCGATGATATAGCTTTTTTTGGCCGTGGAGAAATAGATGTGGGCCACATCGATGGTGATACCCTGCTCGCGCTCCGCCACCAAGCCGTCGGTCGCCAAAGAAAAATCAAGGTAATCATATCCATTTTTCTTGCTGCGCCTTTCGATCGCCTCCAGCTTATCGGTGGTCAGAGATTTGGTATCGAACAGCAGCCTACCGATCAAGGTACTTTTGCCGTCGTCAACACTGCCCGCTGTTGCTATTTTTAGAACTTCCATTTTCTACTCTTAATAATTCTGTAAACTGGTAATTTTATACTCACGCGACCGACTTAAAATTGTCGAACACGGTGGTCGTCTCAAAAATATCCCTGTTGCTTCCGTTTCTCCATCGCCGCTTCCGAACGTTTATCGTCGATACGCGCACCCCGTTCCGAAATGGTAGAATCCCGGATTTCAGCGACCACGGATTCGATATCGGAGGCCTCCGAAAATACCGCCGC
>JBAUIP010000333.1:0-1939 GCA_049683055.1 Pricia sp. | reverse complement strand
TCTTCTGAAAGAAGACTTTTCCGACCTTCAAGAGAAGTTATTGCAACAGGATGCCGTACAGGTCAATCCCTTTCTGGTTCAAACCGACAAGCGCGGCAACGCGATATTCTCGAAATGGGCAAACTTTTTAATCAAAAAAGGAGGCCAAGGCAATCCCGAACGCCTCAAATGGGTCAAGAGGTTTCACTATTACATGATATTTGCCATCTGGGTCATAGCCCCAATAGTTTTTATAGTATTTTTGGTCACTTATTTGCCCATGACCCAAAAGCGGAATAGGGAGAGAAAGTACTATTCTTCCGTAGCTTTAAAGGAGAAATGATGAAGGATGTTTACATTACACGAATCGCTAAATTTTTGCCAAACCGTGCGGTGGATAACGAGCAGATGGAAGAAATGCTCGGCGTCATCGACGGAAAAGCATCGAAGGCCCGGCGGCTCGTACTGCGCAAGAACAAAATCAAAATCCGATATTACGCCTTGGACGAAAAGGGTAGGGTGACCCATAATAACGCACAACTGGCTGCGGCCGCAATCGAAGCGCTTTGTGACGAGGAATTTGCAGCCAAAGATATCGAGCTATTGTCCTGCGGCACCTCCAGCGCTGACCAGTTGGTTCCATCGCATGCCAGCATGGTGCATGGGGAGCTAAAAAACGGGAATATGGAGGTGAATTCCGCCTCGGGAGCCTGCAATTCTGGCATGAGCGCACTGAAATATGGCTATCTTTCGGTCAGGGCCGGTATGAGCACGAATGCCGTCTGTGCCGGTAGCGAACGCCCATCCACTTGGATGAAATCCGATATTTTTGAGGATGAGGTTGCCAAAATGAAGGAGTTGGAAGAACGCCCGATTTTGGCCTTCAACAAGGAATTTTTACGTTGGATGCTCTCCGACGGCGCTGGGGCCGTGTTGATGGAAAACTCCCCAAATGGCGCATACCCCCTGAAAATTGAATGGATTGACGGATATTCCTACGCCCACGAACTGGAGGCTTGTATGTACGCTGGCGGAGAAAAAGAGGCGGACGGTTCCCTCAAAGCGTGGAGTGAGTTCACGCCGGAAGAATGGAGTAACCAATCCATTTTTGCCATCAAACAGGACACCCGTCTTTTGGGCAACAACATCCTACAGAAAGGGGTCGACAGCCTAAAGGAGGTCTATAAAAAACATGATATCGGTCCAGAGGATGTCGATCACTACCTTCCGCACATCTCATCCTATTATTTTAAGCAAGGGCTCTACGATGAAATGAAGGACCGAGGGGTCGAAATGCCTTGGGAAAAATGGTTTTTGAACTTGGAAAAAGTCGGAAATATCGGCGCCGCATCCATCTATGTGATGTTGGAAGAACTGGTCGCCTCCGGCAGGCTCAAAAAAGGGGAAAAAATCCTCTTGCACGTTCCCGAAAGCGCCCGTTTTTCTTATATGTACGCTTATCTGACCGTTTGTTAATGGCTTCCCGACCGGAAAATAGCATCGCGGTCGGGGACTTCCTCCGAAGCTTAATTCCCCAAAAAGCACCCTTTGTCATGGTGGATACCCTTGCCGAATACTCCGAAAAGCGGATTGTTTCCCATTTTACGGTTCCGCTTGATAGCATTTTGGTCGCTCATGGCCATTTTTCGGCCCCCGGACTTATAGAAAATATGGCCCAAACGGTGGCGTTGCATACCGGATATCACTATTATCTGTTAAACCGTCCCGCCCCGACCGGGTATATCGGGGCAATCAAGAAAGCGGAGGTATTTGTATTGCCAAAAGTATCCGAAATTTTAGTCACCACAGTAGAAATCCTACACGATATCATGGGCGTCACTTTGGTGCAAGCTAAAGTAGAATGCAACGGAACCTTGTTGGCTTCCAGTGAACTGAAAACGGCCCTGGCGCAATGACATCGATATTTAGCTTGAAACTGTGCGTCTTTCAAGTATTGCTT
>JBAUIP010000332.1:0-6770 GCA_049683055.1 Pricia sp. | reverse complement strand
GTATTCGACGATATCATTCTTCGAAAAGGTGATCTTTTCATTACCATTGAGGAGCTGGATCTTGTCAACTTGGTCAATCAGATTCGCAAGGATGAATATAAAATAGGGGAGGATGTAGGGGTAATTTCCTACAACGAAACCCCATTGAAGGAACTGTTGGGGATTACGGTGATTTCCACGGATTTTAAGGCGATGGGCGCGACCGCCGCAGAAATGATTTTGAACAATAAGAAAGGGCTGGTCAAGAATCCTTTCAATTTTATACATCGGGAATCCTTGTGAAATTTAAATTATGCTTCTAAGCTGAGGTATCCAATTTTTGATACGTTAAATCCGGATTTTCCTTAAATCCAAATTTTTGAGTACTTTGGAGAGGTATTAATAAAGAAATCCAATGAATGTATGATGGTTAGAACCCTTTTTGCGCTGTTATTGAGCCTAGCCTTGACCCTTTCCTGTGAAGACAAACGAGAAGCGGGTGCCGAAACGGCGGAGAACCTACCTCCAAAACTGGCCAAACTGAAACTCCAACCAGGTTTCGAAGCAGAGCATTTATACAGCCCCGAGGATAAAGGACAGGGTTCTTGGGTAGCCATGACCTTTGACGACAAGGGCCGGCTGATTACGTCTGACCAGTACGGTGCGCTCTACCGGCTAGAGATACCGGCCATAGGCTCGGAAGATGTATCCCCAAAAATCGAGAAACTGCGAATACAGACGGGAGAACAGGTGCCCGATTCCGTGATTCAGATGGGCTATGCGCAGGGATTGCTTTACGCCTTCAACAGCCTGTATGTGATGGTCAACCACCGCGGTAACGAAGATTTTGAAAAAACGAGCGGACTTTATCGATTGCAAGATACCGATGGCGACGACCAGTACGATAAGATTGACCTGCTCAAGCATTTGGAAGGTTCCGGGGAACACGGTCCCCACAGTATTGTCATGGCTCCCGACCAAAAATCCCTATACGTAATCGCCGGAAACCATACCGACCTGCCGGAAATGAATTCGTACCGACTACCGAAGGCGTGGCAACAGGACAATCTGTTCCCGCTGATCAAAGATCCGCGCGGCCATGCCAACGACCGTGATGCCCCGGGCGGATGGATCGCCCATATCGACCCCGAGGGCAAAAACTGGGAGCTGGTCGCGGCGGGTTTCAGGAACGCATTTGACCTGGCCTTTAACGAATTGGGAGATATGTTCACATATGATTCCGATATGGAGTGGGACCTTGGGATGCCCTGGTACCGGCCGACCCGCATCTGTCACGTGCCCAGTGGGGCGGAGTTCGGATGGCGCACCGGCAACCAGAAATGGTCTCCCGCCTATCCCGACAATCTGCCACCGGTGTTGAATATCGGACAAGGCTCCCCGACCAGCGTTTCCTACGGCAAGGATGCCAAGTTTCCCGAAAAGTATCGTCATAGCCTATTTGCCTTTGATTGGAGTTTCGGTATCATCTACGCCATTGAGCTACAACCAGACGGGGCCACTTACTCCGGTACCAAGGAAGAATTTGTCTCGGGAATCCCGCTTCCCCTGACCGATGGGGTCATCGGTCCCGATGGTGCCATGTACTTTATGACCGGGGGACGCCGGTTGGAATCCGATTTGTATCGCGTCTTTTATGAGGGCGGTTCCAATGAGAATTTTGAGGCTGCCAAAACTTCCTTGGCTTCGAACGCCGCACCGGAACAGACCGAGGAAAACAGCCTCCGTCAAAAACTGGAAACCTATCATACCGAACCCAAAGACGGTACGGTGGATTTTATTTGGCCGTATCTGAACCATGAGGACCGTTTTGTCCGCTATGCGGCCCGCATCGCCTTGGAACATCAACCGATAGCGGAATGGGGAGACCAGGTATTTACCGAAAAAAATTCCGAGGCAAGGGTACAGGGTACGATTGCTTTGGCCAGACATGGTGATGCATCCCAACGGGACCGGATGCTGAATTCGCTGATGGATATCGATTACGACGGACTGTCAGTCGCCCAACGGGTAGATTTACTACGTGCCTTCGAGTTGACCCTTTCCCGTTTCGGAAATCCACGGCCCAACCTACAAAATCAGGTAGCCGCCTATCTAGAGCCTCATTATCCCGCACAAACTGACGTGCTGAATCAGTCTCTCAGCAAAACCCTGGCCTATCTCAACAATCACAAGGTCGCCGGAAAAACTTTGGCTCTTTTGGAATCCGATGAAGGCGAAAACGCTTCGATCATGGACGGTACGGCTACGGATGCCTCCGACCTTATATTGAGAAATCCACAGTATGGGATGGATATCGCCCAAACCCTGAAAAATATGCCGCCGGCACAACACACCTATTACGGAATCGTTTTGGACGAAGTCAAGAAAGGGTGGACGCGCGAACTGCGCGAAGACTACTTCAAATGGTTCTATAAGGCCTTTTCGTTCAAAGCGGGACGCAGCTATATCGGTTTCATAGATAAGGCTAGAGAATCCGCTTTGACCCACGTACCGAAGAGCAAATTCAAATATTACAATACTATTTCCGGAGATTCACTTGTGGGTACCTCGGGCAACGATCTCGTCGCCGATGCGGTGCAACCGGAGGGTCCTTACAGAAGTTGGGAACTCGAAAAGGCCCTAAAAGTATTGGATGAAGACCTGGAGGGAAGGAATTTTGAATCCGGAAAAAATATGTTCGCCGCTACTGCGTGCATTACGTGTCATGCGATGCGCGGGGAAGGTGGTAACATGGGTCCCGATCTGACCCAGTTGGGCACCCGTTTTACTCCAGAGGATATGTTGGAAGCCATCATAGAACCCAGCAATGTGATTTCGGATCAATACAATTCAACCGAGTTCTCCCTTAAGAACGGTAAAACCGTTGTGGGAAGACTAATTGGCGAGGACGGCGAGAACTACGTGATTTCCCAAAATCCCTATGCCCCCGAACTGACCCGAAAAATTCCGAAGGATGAGGTGACCGGGCAGCACATGTCCTCCATCTCACTGATGCCAGTGGGAACTGTCAATCGGCTGAACGAAGACGAGCTAAGGGATTTGCTTGCCTATTTGAAAGCTGGAGGCAATCCAGACCATCCTATCTATTCCGAAGGAGGTGAAGACGGTCAGGTGTCGCGATAAAATCAGTTCTGCGTAATGGAATGCCAGTGGGCAAAATAATTGAACTTAACCATCCGAAATATATGTATACCCATAAAATAAAAGCATTCATTTTTTTTCTGATTGCCTTAACTTTGAGTATCGCCCTAGCATCCTGTAAGGAGCAGGAGAAGGAAAAGTCCAGTGCTGAAACGAAAGAAACCACGGGTACCGACTCGGAGGGATTCGTTCGAATATTCGACGGTAAAACCTTGAACGGCTGGGAAGGCGATTCCACTTATTGGAGCGTCAAAAACGGAAACTTGACCGGCGAGGTGACTCCCGAAACGTTGTTGGAGAACAACACTTTTATCATCTGGCAAGAGGGTCAACCGGACGATTTCGAACTGAAACTAGAGGTTAAAATTGCGGAAGCAGGAAACAGTGGCATCAATTATCGCAGCGAAAAAATAGATACAATTCCATATGGCTTGCGTGGCTATCAAGCCGATATTGACGGGAAGAACAGGTATACCGGCCAAAATTATGAGGAGAAAAAACGTGCTACCTTAGCCTACCGGGGGGAGAAGGCCATTATCAACAGTCAGGACAATCCCGACGAACCGGGTTCCCTACGGGCCAACGTAGGGAAAAATTGCTGGCAGAGTAGGGAAGTGGTCACATCGCTTGGGGAATCCGATTCCCTAAAGGCCAAAATCAAAAGTGAGGATTGGAACGAGGTGCACCTAATTATCAAAGAAAATCGCTTGCAACATTATGTCAACGATGTTTTGATGAGCGATGTAACCGACAGTGATACCATCAATAGAATGATGTCGGGCCATCTGGGGGTGCAGGTACATGTCGGTCCACCCATGACGGTGGAGTTCCGGAACATACGGTTGAAGGAGCTATAGCGTATTGGAAGAGAGGGTCAGTTCATTGAAGTCTAGATGGCTTCTACTTAATCGATAACCGGAATGCTGAAAATTTTATCGGGAATCACGGCCATACTGGCGCTCATCGCCTTATTATCCTGCGAGGACAATACACCAAAGCCCGTAGGATCGCAAAAACAAGCACCACCCAATATCGTATTTATCATTTCCGACGACCAAGCCTGGACGGATTACGGCTTTATAGGCCACGAGCATATCAAAACCCCGAACCTCGACCGATTGGCCAACGAAAGCCGAACTTTTACGCGCGGCTCCGTGCCGACTTCGCTCTGTTCTCCATCCCTGGCATCGATAATTACCGGTGTTTACCCCCGTGACCATCTGGTTTTGGGCAATGACAGAGTGCTACCGGGCAATCACAAAGGCGATAAACCGGCCTGGGAGTCCTCATGGAGGGACGATAACTATGCTTCCGTGATAGAGCGCTTCAAAAAACTGAATACCCTTCCGGATTTACTGAAGAAAAAGGGGTATCTATCATTTCAGACCGGTAAATGGTGGTTGGGCGACTACACCAATGGCGGATTCGACTACGGAATGACCCACGGCGACCCCGAGCGCGGCGGAAGGCATGGCGACTATGGCTTGGAAATCGGGCGTCAGGGCATGGACACCCTCTATAGTTATATCGATTTGGCATTGAAGAAAAAGAAACCCTTCTTTATGTGGTACGCTCCTTTTCTGCCGCATGCACCACACAATCCGCCGGACAGCCTGCTACAAAAGTATCGGGATAAGGCACCATCCGAATACATTGCCAAATACTGGGCCATGTGCGAATGGTTCGATACAACCTGCGGAGACCTGATGGATTATATTGAACAAAAAGGCCAGACCGAGAACACGCTTTTCGTCTATGTTTGCGATAACGGATGGGTACAAAACGAAAATGACGGTCGCTACAATCCCATTTCCAAACGCTCACCCTACGATTACGGATTACGTACTCCCATTATGTTCAAATGGAAGGGTAAAATTGTTCCTGAGATGGATAAGCGTTCCTTAGTGAGTAGCCTCGATATGGTACCCACGGTTTTAGACATGGTGGGAATAAACCGGCCAGAGGAATTGGACGGTATCAACGTGCTGAACGATGCAGAGTTAAAGGAACGCGAGGCTATTTTCGGTGAAATTTATTACCATGACTTCAATACGGTAGACGAAAGCCTGAAATATAGGATGGCCATAACCGACCCCTACAAACTTATTCTTCCCAGTCCGAAAAACCTGCCGGACGAAAAGGTTCAGTTATTCAACATCTTCACAGATTCCTTGGAACAGGATAATCTATCGGACGACCATCCAGAAATCGTTGAGCGATTAAGAAAGTTGATCGAAGATGCTTGGATCGAGTAACTGCTATACTGAGAGCAGGTCTAAGTTTTTCCAATTGATCAATTTCAAAGTTCAACAATTTGGGAATCTTCAATAATCACGTGCGATTTCAATGAAATCAAGGGAAAAGCAGTTGTTATCATAATCACCAAATCTGGTAAAAGAGGTGAAATCACGGTTGATGTAACAGGGCTGACAAGTGTAACAAGCTTTATAGCTGCGCTACCCTAAGCCAACACGCGCCAACGTAAAATTTAAAAAGATATACGTCGTGAAAATACGGTCAACATCAATAATTTAGCTTCTTAAAGGGAATGACTTCGTCAAAATATTGCCTCATCTTTTTTAACGATATCCATTATTTGTGGGATCTGACTCCAATAAGTTAGGATTAATTTGTAATTCTTGTAATGGTATAGGCAATAATACGTGCCACGGTCTGACATTTTCATTCGGTTGCCAAAATCTGTATTCCAGATTTTGTACAACATCTAGAAAAATACCCCACCTAACCAAATCATACTTTCTATGGGCCTCACCTGCCAGTTCCCACTTACGTTCATCATAGATAGCTTCCCTGAACTCCTGCTGAGTAAGGCCGGCAAGTTCCCACTCTGCTTGGTCGGCATAAGCACGCTCCCTAACAGCGTGAATGTATTGGTAAGCATTGCCGGGGCCGTTTAATTCATTTTCACATTCAGCAGCCATTAAGTACACATCTGCTAGGCGAAACACCATCCTATTGTCTGAATGATTGAAACGTGGGGAGGTATCTAAATTTAGGTTCATATTCTTGGGCATGTACGGAAATACCAAATCGAAACCCAAATAATTGTCTAGAACATTTAGTGGCCTTCTCAAGTCATTTATAGGAAACTCTTCTGCAAAGCCTTTAGATGCAATTTGCAACCCGGTTCCGTTAAATGCTTCTCCTCTAGCTGTAAGTGCATCTGACAGTGCTTGTCTATCATCAGTATTGGCTGGTTCGTCTCTCAATCTAGGATTATAAATACTCGGTCTCCAGTTGCCATTTCCAGCGATTCTGGGTACACCCTCTTCAAATTGTCCACGAATGTCTCTGGCAAAATCCAAGGACCAAATTATTTCACTGTTGTACTCGTTTGAAGGATCGAAAACATCGGCGTAATTAGGAAGCAAATTATGTGGGGACTGATTTATTATTTCAAGACATTTGTCCAGACCGGCTTGCCAATTTTGTTGCTTCATGTAGATTTTTGCCAAGACTATTGCCGCAGCCCATTTGGATGCACGCCCCCTTTCATTATCAGGTATTTCAGATAATAGATTGTTTTCCGCAAATTGTAAATCCGCAATAGTACCGTCGGTTATGATTTCCCCATCCGTTCTGCCCAGCACTTTGATTTCGTCGATACC
>JBAUIP010000331.1:0-2802 GCA_049683055.1 Pricia sp. | reverse complement strand
GGTATAACTATTGGAAGCAACGGTTTTAATAATGTTTCAGCTTACATCTGGTTTTTGACCGGCAAAATCATTCCTCTTTACTTACTTATTTTCTGGTTTTTAACATCTAAGAATTGGTGGTATCACATTTTACTTATACCCATACTTATGTATGCGTTTCAACTTTTCGAACTGTTGTATTCTGAAGATGATGTAATTGATACAGAAAATATTTGGTGGCTGCTTCCCGTTTGTATGGTGGTTATTCCATTCGTTTATTTCATCCGTATTAAACTTTACGATAAATACGTCCATGGCATCGACCTAGAGGCTATGGAAGCTGAAATTCAGGTGCTCAAGGAAAAACGAGGTGTAGAGGAAAACAAATCTGGATTTACATCATCCACGGCTTCAACCAAGACTCCAGAGGAAATCAACTACAAATCCCTGTCCGAAAAAATTGACGAGAAGCTTTCTACCGATAACTTGGAGTCTATATTTCAACAATTTCAGAATCAATTGGAGGACTGGCTGCATTTTAGATAGTAGCGCATCCCATCTACATTGAGACAAATCGATTAACGTCCTTGGTCTACTTCATTATTCCTTAGTCATACTTTGTACTATTTTCAACGTTAAAATTTCCACAGAATATCGTATTTTTACTGTTAATCGAAACAGCAACGATTAAGATAGGCATTCTATGAACCAACCCGCTTCTCCTTTTAGCAAACAGCAATTGCTTCCCCAAGAAGAGACCTTAGAAGTACTCAAGCAGAAAAGCGAACTTTTTATCGGTCTTCCCAAGGAGAACCATTATCAGGAACAGCGTATTTGCCTGACTCCCGATGCGGTCAATGCCATCACCTCGAACGGCCATCGGGTACTGATCGAGGCCGGTGCGGGCGAAGGCGCCCATTATTCCGATATCGATTACACCAACGCGGGAGGCGAAATTACCCGCGATACCAAAAAAGTATTTTCCTGTCCCCTACTGCTTAAGGTGGAGCCCCCTACCCTTTCGGAAATCGAAATGTTAAGTCCGCAGGCGACCTTGATTTCCGCCCTTCAGATAAAAACGCAGACCAAGGAATATTTCGAGAAAATGGCCAAGAAGCGGGTAACGGCCATGGCCTTCGAATACATTAGGGATGAGGACGGGAAATATCCTGCCGTTCGCTCATTGAGTGAAATTGCCGGCATCTCGTCCGTGCTTATTGCGTCCGAAATCTTGGCTGCAACCAATGATGGCAACGGTCTGATGTTCGGTAATATCAGCGGCGTACCCCCAATCGAGGTCGTCATTATCGGAGCAGGTACCGTGGGGGAGTTTGCGGCACGGTCCGCCCTGGGACTCGGGGCGAACGTGAAAATTTTTGATAACAGCCTAACGATGCTGCGGAAATTGCAGGCCAGCCTGCGCCAAACGGTTTACACCTCCACTATCCAGCCCAAGAATTTATTGAAATCGCTGAAGCGCTGCGATGTCGCCATCGGTGCCATCCGGGGAAAGGACCGCGCTCCCGTAATCGTCGATAAGACCATGGTGGAGAACATGAAAAAAGGGGCGGTCATCATCGATGTTAGCATCGATATGGGCGGTTGCTTCGAGACCAGCGAAATCACCACCCACGCCAAACCGACCATAGAAAAATATGGCGTCATTCATTATGGGGTGCCCAATATTCCCTCGCGTTATCCTAAAACGGCTACCATTTCAATTAGCAACATCTTCACTCCGTATTTATTGGAACTCGGCGAAAACGGGGGACTCGAAAACTCCCTTCGTTTCGATAAGGGACTGCGAAACGGCCTTTATATGTACCACGGCATTTTGACCAACAAGTCCGTTGGAGAGTGGTTCGACTTACAGTACAGCGATATCAACTTTTTGATTTTCTGAAAAAAACCAAGCCGAAAACCGTTCAGGCTCCTCACCTCAATAGAACGGTTTTCAACGGGAAAATTCCGACGGAAGCTTTATTTTTGCACCGGTTTTGTTGAAAATTCCCTGTTCTTAAACTAATTTCTTCTGTAAGCCATCTGCAATCTATAAATTTATGGCGCTCCTCAAACGTATAGGTTATTATCTGGTCGGATTGTCAATAGGAATTGTCTTTCTGACCTTTTTCCTCAAGAAAAAATCCGAGGAGACCGGTACGGAATTCTGTTATTTTCCAAACTGCCGGACGCTCAAAAGCATCCGCTCTAAACCGATGTCGTATTCGGATGATGTCAATAGGATGCTATCCGAAAATCAACTGGATTCCCTCGATATCGCACTATTTCTAGAAGACGGCGATGTGGACTTCGGGAAAAGCGACACAAAATCGGAGCCTTGCAAGACGTATTTCATCAAGGGGTCGCTCGATGAAAAGGATGCTGAATTGGAAGTCCGTTCTTGCCCCGAAAAAGCAGTTTTGGAACAAGTTAGGATTCAATAAAAGTTACTGTCTTATGAAGTGCAATCCGCAATAGTTCATGAAATAGGAATCGACGGCATAAATTATTTCAGTCTCTTTTTTATTGATAGCCATTTCGACCATGTTTGGACGCAAATGTAAATCTTTGGAATATGACCGGATTATCAATTTTATGAAAGCTTAGGAGTTACTTCCCTCTCAAATCCCCCTTCGTTTTTGCTCTTTCTTCAACAGATTAAGTTCCCTGCTGGTCTGCCCGGCGACCGAGGTATTTTCATCTGCCCTTCGAATCAGATAGGGCATAACATCGCGAACGGGTCCGAAGGGTAGGTATTTGGCCACATTGTAGTTCTTGTCGGACATGTTAAAGGATATATGGTCGCTCATACCGTATAATTGT
>JBAUIP010000330.1:0-2996 GCA_049683055.1 Pricia sp. | reverse complement strand
CTATGAACTGAACGCGAACCCGGCACCCTTGCTCGACAATCCGGGGTATACCCGGCGGATACCCACGGAAGTGGTCATTAAACTGACCGACGATCTGGAGAGTCCCGATATCGAGTTCAACATCGATTTTCCGGGTACGAACACCATCGTACAATCCGAAATGGAATACCGGCTGCAAGATCCGACGGTCGAGGAGCGCAATGCCCTTTTTCTACTGGCGCAAGGTTCTTTTGTCAACGACCAGACCGGCATCAACCAGCAGGCGGTGACCGGCAACCTGTTGCAATCCGCCTCGGGTCTGCTCAACCAGGTACTAGGGGACAACGATAATTTCAATTTGGGACTTTCGTACGAACAGGGCTTTTACGATCGAAGCGCCGCCTTCGAAACGGAGAGCCGGGTTGGGGTCACCGTATCGACCCAGATCAGCGACCGGGTACTATTCAACGGTAGGGTAGGGGTGCCGGTCGGTGGAACCCGGGAAACCGTAGTCGCGGGAAATTTTGAGATCCAATTGCTGCTCAACGAAGAGGGTACCCTAAGTGCCAAGTTCTTTAACCGGGAAAACGAAATACAGGAATTTCTGGCCGACAGGCTCGGGTACACCCAAGGGGTGGGGATATCCTATGAAGTGGATTTCGATAGCTTCCGGGAACTTTTCCGGAACATCCTGAACAAGGAAGAAGAACCCAAGCAGAACCTTCCCGATCCCGCTAAAGTGCCCACCGCCGTCATGGGGCGGGATAGCCTGTTGCAATTCTATCCAAAGACGAAGGGACGGAAGTGAGAGGCAGGAGCAAGTTCAAGTGCAAGTTCAAGAGCACCCCAACCGCGATACCCCGGTAGATTTTAATACATTTAAAACAATTCTTGACCCTAAGTCGTTCAGGTTTGTTTTAAGAGGCCGAATAGCGTATTTTTAAAGCAAAATACAGACAACTATGAACCCATTAGTAAAAATAGTAGAACAAGGTCAAAGCATTTGGCTCGACCTTTTGGACCGTCAGATGATGGACTCCGGCAAACTGCAATCCATGATAGATGACGACGCGCTTCGGGGCATCACCTCGAATCCCGCCATCTTCGAAAAAGCGATCAGCGACAGTTCCGATTACGACGCCGATATCGCCACGCTTTCCGAAAAGGAAGACGATAACGAGGACATATTTTTCGGCCTCGCCGTTAAGGATATCCAACGGGCTACCGACTTCTTCAAACCGGTCTACGAAAAGACCGATGGTCTGGACGGTTACGTCAGCTTGGAAGTATCCCCATTTTTGGCCCTTGATACCAAAGGCACCGTCGAGCAGGCCCGCGAGCTCTGGAAAAAAGTCGACCGCAAGAACGTGATGATCAAGATTCCCGGTACCGCGGAAGGACTGCCCGCCATTCGCCAATGCATCAGCGAGGGCATCAACATCAATGTCACCCTGCTGTTCGGCCTTCCCCGTTACAAAGAAGTGACGGAAGCCTATCTGGGCGGCCTGGAAGACCGTGTCAAGGCCGGTAAATCCATCGATAAGGTGGCCTCCGTGGCCAGTTTCTTCCTAAGCCGTATCGACGTAATGGTCGACCCCTTGTTGGAAGAAAAAGGATTGGATAACCTAAAAGGGGAAGTTGCCATCGCCTCCGCCAAAAAAGCATATCAAATCTATCAAGATGTCTTTTCCAGCGACCGTTTCAATCGGCTGCAAGACAAAGGGGCCAAGCCGCAGAGAGTCCTCTGGGCCAGCACCAGCGTTAAGGACCCGTCTTTCAAGGATACCAAATACGTCGAGGCCCTTATCGGTCCCGAAACAGTCAATACCCTACCTATGGACACCCTGGATGCCTTCCGCGACCACGGAACGGTGACCAACGAACTGACGGATAACCTCGAACATTCCGACAAGGTGCTGAAAAAGCTGGAAGATAACGGCATCGATGTTGATAAGATCACCCAAAATCTCGAGGATGAGGGTATCGACAAATTTAATAAACCTTTCGAAAAACTCTTAAAGGGTATCGAGGACCAAAAGCAAAAGGCCTCCTCCGAGTAAAGGGTCAATGAAAATCAAGTTAAAGATTTATCGGGGGTACGCCAATGAGCAAGAGCTCATTGTTTACGGCCACGTGTTCAAAAAAAACGCCCCCGATAAATACAATTTGGAAGGAAGACGGTTTCGATATGCCTACGCCGTTTTGCGTATGTTTACCATCAAAACCTTGGGCAACGTACCGATTACCCTGCAATTCAGAGAAGTCGAGGCAACCACCAAATCGCTAGGGGATGGATACTTTCGGTTTGCCCTGCCCTATTCCGAAGCATTATCCAGCGGTTGGCATACGTTTACCGTATCCGCGAACATAGAAGGTACCCAAGTCGAGGAACAGGGGGAATTCATCAAGCCGTTTCCCGGCGAATTCGGCTTGATTTCCGATATCGACGATACTTTTCTCGTCTCCCACTCCGATAATTTTTTCAAGAAACTTTACGTCCTCTTGACACGCAATGTCAACAAGCGCAAGATTTTTGAGGGTGTCGTAAACCACTATCAACTGCTTAGCAGGGCAGGAAGGGAGAAAAACAACGGCAGCAATGCCTTTTTCTATGTATCCAGCAGCGAATGGAACCTTTATAATTTTATCGAACATTTCGCCAACCTGCACCAGTTGCCGAAAGCCGTCCTAAAACTGAAAAGCATCAAGACCGGGTTGCGGGACTTCCTATTTACCGGAGGCGGAAGCCACGACCACAAATTCCACAAAATAAAACACTTGCTCGAATTCTATCCCAACCTCAAATTTATCCTTCTCGGCGACGATAGCCAAAAAGATCCCTTTATCTACGAACGCATCGTGAAGATGTTTCCCGTGGGAATCAGGGCCGTTTATATTCGATGTACCCGAAGCCGTCTGAAACCACAGGTGAACGACTTACTGGAAAACATCCAATCGATGGGGGTCGAAACCTGCTACTTCGAGTATAGCATTACTGCCATTGAACACTCCAAGAC
>JBAUIP010000329.1:0-2590 GCA_049683055.1 Pricia sp. | reverse complement strand
ATCAGGTGCCCACGGGTAACGGAAACATAGGGATTGCAATCCCAAAACTTGGCCATCTGCACCTCTTCGGATTCGTCGCCGGCTTCGGTGATCTGGTTACCGACCTCGTAGACTTCCATCAATTCCTTGTAAAAATCGGAGCCTTCATCCATGGAGAATTTCGGGGGCGGAGCAGGTTTGAACTGCTGTGCCGAATCGATGGCAAAGGGTCGAATTTTGTTCCAATGGGGTTCGATGCCCTCGGCGTACGAAGGCGGCGTCGGCTGCCAGCGGGTAGGGTCGTCGATGTCGACGGTAAATTTGGACATGGTACGGGTCTGGGGATAATTGTCGGCGTTCATCCATTCCCCGATATGGTCTGCCACGGTGAGCCCATAGTCTTTTGAAGCATTGAAAAGGGTCGGGTTCTTGCCCTGATAAATACCATATAGGCTGTCGCGGAAAGCTTCCATTCTATCCTCCGAAAAAATCAGGCGTTTGCTAAGTTCCATATGGGCGACCAGGGCCGCGAGATCGTAATTGACCGTTTGGCTGCTGTCGGGTTTCGGAATAGGGTTCAACTCCTTCAGCTGTCCGACCAATGAGACGTAATCCGGATTCTCCAATGCAATTATCTCATAGGCCGCAATGTTCGGATAGGCAAAAATACGGCTGGCCACCGGGGGCGAGAAAATATCATGGATCATTATTTCCGTCACCTTGTCCACTGAGCCATGCAGCTCATCGGGGGTAATGATCAGAGGCTCGTTCTTTTGCTCTGCGGTACAGCCGACCAACACGAGGCCCAAGGTTAAAATCAATAGTATTTTGTTCATGTTATTATTTTTGTTCGTGGCCATCCATCCAGACCTCCATTTTGCCTACCGTAACGTATCGAACCTTATTTTAACTATCGGTATTTACTAATGTCCAACTGAGCCAATTGATTGTTAAGTGGCTCAAGAAGCCGGTCAGCGTGATAGATTTGGGCCTTTACGGGTTGCCATGACCTTATACACCATGGCACTATCATTATTAATGGTCACCAGTAAGTAGCTTTGGTCGTTTTGGTCGATGATATTCAGGTGCCGAACGGACTTCTGGCTGAGGTCCAGTCCTATACGGGAGGCCAAAGTTACGTTATTTTCAGATTTTATCAAGGCCCCGGGGAAAGAATCGAAACGGCCCTGATAGGGCTTTACCCCAAAATAGTTACCGGCGGCCAAGGCTTCTTCTTCCCCATCGCCATCGAAATCATGGGACACAAAGGCCAGCAAAGGCGAGACCTGTAGCTCGTTTTGGAATGGAACGAAATCGAAACTGCCATTATCGTTTCTCAGGAAACCCGAACGCAGCTCGCGCACCTCAAAAACTTTGGCTTTTTCGAGCATCTCCTCGCCGAAAATTTCCTCCATAGTCTTTCCCGCGAAGGAGGCATAGGTATTGAATTTCTTTTTCAGGGATACCATTTGGGCCGCCAATCCGTCTAAATTTTCCAGCGGATAGTAGTTACCCTCTTTCTCAATGGCGGTAATGGTTTCGGTCTGTCCGTTGCCGTCAAAATCACCGTAGTACATTTTCAAAGGGGCTTCGCCGGATGCCTGGAACTTTGAATTGGTACCCCAGTTTCCGAGGAGGTAATCGGTATCTCCATCGCCGTCGATATCAAAAGGATGGATGCTCTGCCAGAGACCGTTCAGTTTGGCGTCGGCTATTTCCGTTCGGGTCAATTTACCGTTTTCGTTTCGGAAAAAAGTAGGATGCATCAATTCGCCGATAACGATTAGGTCATCGCTGCCGTCTCCGTCAAAATCGTTCCAAATGGCGTCCGTGACCATACCAACAGTTGCCAAGGCCTTGTTTTCGAGGACGCTAAAATTACCGTTGTCATTTTTCAAAAGGAAGGATTTCGGAATTCTGCCGAAATCGTTGGTTACCCCCTGATTCCCGATAAAAGTATCAAGGTCACCGTCGCCATCAAAGTCTCCCGGCGCGATTACGGATGCATTTTCGAAGGATTCCGGGAGTGCCCCGGGTTGCCAGTTGGTATCCTTTTGGATATAATAGGAGTCGAGTAGCGGAGGCATTTTGTTGAAAAAATCCCCTCCACCTGAACCGATGATGAGGTCGTTTTTTCCATCACCCGTGAAATCCGCTATGGTCGCGGCAACGTCCTCCTTAATTGAATCTTTCCTAATTGATGGAATGCGCCGCTCTGAAAACGAAGAGTCGTTTTGAATAAATATTTGGGAGGGTTCATATTTGGAGCCTCCGAAGAAAATATCCTTTTTGCCATCACCGTTCAGGTCTCCCAAAGCGGTAGCGGGGCCTCGGTCGGATAGCTGATAGGGAATCAGTTTCTGTCGGTTGAAATCCGTATAATTATCTTCCCTGTGCCTAAAATCGATTCCGAGATTACCGTCGATTTTTTCGAACAGCTGTTTGTATTTTGGCAGCAAAGAACGGTAATCGAAGGTTTGGGTATCCTTTGGTGCCAAGGTAAGCGTTTGGTTTGTTCTTATATTCCTTTCGACCTGATATTTTCCGTCGGGCCAGACTACTTTCAGCGAATCTATCTGTTTGGTCTCGCCATAACCAAAATGGACGATGG
>JBAUIP010000328.1:0-7568 GCA_049683055.1 Pricia sp. | reverse complement strand
GTCGAGTGTCGTGATCCTGACAAGATTCGAACTTGTAACCTTCTGATTCGTAGTCAGATGCGCTATCCAGTTGCGCCACAGGACCGGAGTGTTCCTTTGTTTTAAAGGGTTGCAAATATATTTCTTTTTACTTTTACCGCAAAATTACCGAACGCCTAAATGAACTTCAAAAAATATATCCGTGACATTCCCGATTTTCCCTCCAAGGGAGTTGTATATAAGGATATAACACCGCTCTTAAATGACGCAATGGCAATGAAACAGGCTACGGAGGCCTTGGTGCAACTATTGGATAATCAAGAGGTGGACACGGTGGTGGGAATGGAAAGCCGCGGTTTTCTGTTCGGTCCGCTACTGGCCGCTCGCCTGAATGCCGGCTTCGTACCCGTTCGCAAACCGGGAAAACTTCCAGCCGAAAAAATCAGCCTTTCCTACGATTTGGAATATGGTACGGATACCTTGGAAATCCACAAGGATGCCATCAGAAAAGGGGATAGAATCTTGATTCATGACGATGTTTTGGCTACCGGGGGCACGGCGAAAGCGACTTGTGTGCTGGTCGAACGCTTAGGGGGCAACATCGTACAATGTAATTTCTTAATCGAACTGGGATTTTTGAAGGGGAGGGAGAAACTTAGCAGCTACGAAGTGAAATCCTTAATGGATTACTGACTTTTTCGAAAGAGCTCGACATTCTTTTATAGAAGCAAGCTCAGCGCTAGATACCATCTAATTTCGGCATCTATAATGCAAGATCGTACTTGGCCACGTACTAATTTTTCGTGATGTGGTATTCTTTCTGTGCGGTAGAATTATCGTTGCAATGATGTAGCGCAAAACCGAACGGCCAGGTGCAAAGTTCACTCCAGGGCCCTGGTCGTGACAAAATAACGCCATCCAATAATGGCCATTTGAAATTTGGATGCCTTGGCCAGGTCCAACTGCTTTTTGGAATAGGAGGGTAGCACCGCTTTGTTCATCTTGGCCAAAAATTGGTAAAACTCTTTTTTCATCCTAAAGTATTTGGACAAATATAATGAACTCGCCCTGAGTTTTCTAGCATCCACGCTTTTGCTCTTCTGCCCATAGGTGCTAACTAACCTTGAAAAAGGCCAAGTTTAAAATCTTCTTCTATATTTGCCGCAGTTTCCCACAACCGAACCCATGCAAGATTTTGTATTCATAATACTTGGCCTCGTTCTTTTGATTGCGGGAGGCAATTGGTTGCTTAAATCTGCGGTGGCGCTCTCGTTGCGACTAAACATCCCGAAAATCGTAATCGGCATGACGGTGGTCTCCTTCGCTACCTCTGCTCCCGAACTGATCGTCAGTATTAAGGCGGCGTTGAATGGATTTCCCGATCTGGCTCTGGGTAACGTGGTGGGATCGAATATCGCCAATCTCGGATTGGTCCTAGGAGTGACCACCCTGTTGGGAAGCATCGACGTGCAGCGGAGTTTCTACATCACCGACTGGCCAGTGATGATGCTGGCCTCGATACTGTTTTTCGGGTTTATCTATTTCGATGGGGAACTGCAGCAATACGAAGGCATCATAATGGTCGTCGCGCTTTTTCTGTTTTTGGTGTACCTGCTTCGATTCCAAAAACAGGCGGTGGTCGAAGATGAGGTTCCGGAAACGGATGCCGAAATGCCCTTATACAAATTGGTGCTGTATTTGGGCCTTGGGGGAACCGCGCTCTGGGGAGGTTCCGAACTATTGATAAATGGCGCCGTCGGTCTCGCGACTTCCTTTGGAGTAAGCGAGCGGGTCATCGGCGTTACGGTCGTCTCCGTTGGCACCAGTATCCCCGAACTGGCGGCCTCGGTCATAGCGATCATAAAAAAGGAAAAGGCTATATCACTGGGCAACCTGATCGGATCGAACATCTTCAATCTATTGGCCGTTTTGGGTATCACATCCATCATCACACCTATCCGCGTCATGGATCAAGGACTTTTGGAAAGCGATATTTTTTGGATGCTGGGCATCTCGTTCTTGGTTTTGCCCTTGGTCTTCATTCCAAAGGGACTCCGTCTAGGGTGGCGCGATGGTATTATTCTTGTTGGATTTTATGTAACTTTTGTGTACTTTACCATAGGCTGAAAATCAACTGCCTATGCGACGATCAAGATTAATTTCACTCGTACTGTACTTCCTTTCGCTTCTACCATTTTCCGTATTTTCACAACAACCGGAATTCCTCAGAGGCCGATTATTCGATTCCCAAACTGGGGAACCCGTTGCCTTTGCCACCATCAGAATCAAGGATAGGGCTATGGGCGTCATTTCGAATCAGGACGGAAGCTTCCAGTTTCCCGAAAAGTTCAAGGATTATGGAGAGATGTTGGAAATTTCCTCTATGGGATATGGCACAAAGGATGTAAAAATTTCAGGTTTGAGTCCTTTCGATATCAACGTTATTCGTCTAAACCCAGGCATTTTTGAACTGGAGGAAGCGGTTGTCGCAGCCAAAGGTAAAAGGCTTTCGGCCAAAAGAATAGTGCAAACCGCCATCGACCGTATACCGATTAATTATCCAAACTATCCCTATTCGTTGGTAGGATATTATCGTGATTATCAATTAGAAAACCGGAACTACGTCAACTTAAACGAAGGAATTTTAGAGGTTTTCGACGCAGGTTTTTCGGAAGATGATTTACAAACCTCCAAAGTCCAAATGTATGACTACACTAATAATACGGATTTCGAAAGGGATTCTTTGGCGGAACGGCCCTATGATTATAAAAATCACAATAAAACTATTGACAACGCTTATTTGTCCAGTTATGGCGGCAACGAATTTACAATTTTGAGGATACACGATGCCATCAGAAACTATAAAATAGGAAGTTATGATTTCATACACCGATTTCAAAAAGATTTTATCAAGGAGCATGTTCTCAAGAAAGATGGTGAAAGCGCTATCAACGGGGAAAGCATGTACGTCATTTCGGCGACTAAAAAGATTGACAACCATAGGGTAATCGGTAAGCTGTATATCTCAAAATCAAATTTCGCCATTCATAAGTTGGAGTATACCATCTACCTTCTCCCTAAGCCTGGTGAAAAATCATCCAGATTAGCTTCCAATAATTCCGAAAAATTAATACTCGATACCGTAGTCGAATACAGGCCCAACGGTCCCAATATGTTTTTGAATTTTATTTCGTTTAGCAATACTTTTAGGTTGTCCATGCCCCCGAAGTATAAGGTGAATGAGGTCGTAGCAGAGTTGGGTAACAACCGTTTCACAGTTAAGATGAACAAAATTGGACTTCAAGAGGATTTGGTCGATCTGAAGAATTACAAGATTGAATTCATGGGTAAAAAAGTAAAAATCGACTATCTGCAGTTCTACAAAAATGATGTTTTTGTCTATCCTAAAATTCAGGAAGGAGACTCCTTATTCATCAAGATTGCCGAAGCCTCATCTGAAGATTCCAAATTATTGGAGGATTTTATGAAGTTTGATTTTGGTAAAATAAGAGATAGAGAGGGAAATGTTTTGAACCAACCCTGGTTCAAACCGTACAATCAGTTCCGAGAATTTTTCGTGCAACAAGTGAACAAAGGTAAAGAGGTTGTCGCCGATAGTCTCTTGATGAGGAAAACCCGTCCGCTTTACTATGAGCTTCAGCCGATGTCGAAGCCCGATAACTTCGATGAGTATTGGATGAATACTCCATTACAGTCCGCTAAAAGTCAAGCAACCGTAAAATAAAACCGCCTCCGGTACCAAGCCAAAGACGGTTTTAGATTATTCAAAAGAAACTTTTCTAATTTTAGTTTGCAGTAGCTTTAACATCCGCAGACTTCACTGTTTTTACGATACGTCCCGCAATTTTGTAGGGATCGCCGTTAGAGGCCGGTCTTCGATCTTCAAGCCATCCTTTCCATCCTTTTTCCACTGTGATAATGGGGATACGTATAGAAGCTCCACGGTCGGAAATCCCGTAACTAAAGTCGTTGATGGATGCAGTTTCGTGCTTACCGGTCAAACGCTGGTCATTGAACTCGCCGTAAACGTCGATATGTTCTTTGACAACAGGTCTGAAGGCCTCGCAGATTTGCTCATAAACTTCTTTGGATCCTGCTGTTCTCAAGGTCGTGTTCGAGAAGTTGGCGTGCATACCGGAACCGTTCCAATCACCTTTGACTGGTTTTGGGTGGAATTCGATGTAGTAACCATAACTCTCGGTCAAGCGCTGAAGTAAGTACCTAGCGACCCACATTTCGTCACCGGCCAATTTGGCGCCTTTCGCGAACAATTGAAATTCCCACTGGCCACTGGCTACCTCTTGGTTGATGCCCTCAAAGTTGAGTCCCGCTGCGATACAAAGATCGGCGTGCTCTTCGACAAAAGCCCTTCCGTGCGTATTCTTTCCGCCAACGGAGCAGTAGTACATTCCCTGTGGACCGGGATATCCGCCTACGGGAAAGCCTAAAGGAAGCTGTGTATCCTTATCCATGATAAAGTATTCCTGCTCGAAACCGAACCAGAAATCGTCGTCCGGATCATCGATGGTCGCCCTGGAATTGGATTCGTGGGGAGAACCGTCGGCGTTCAAGACTTCCGTCATCACCAAAAAACCGTCCTTTCTTGCAGGATCGGGGAATATGGCAACGGGCTTCAATAGGCAATCCGATGAACCGCCCTCGGCCTGTTTGGTCGAGCTTCCATCGAAAGACCACATGGGGCAATCCTCCAACTTTCCGCTAAAGTCGTTTTCAATTTTCGTTTTACTTCTCAAATTGGCCGTCGGTTCGTAACCGTCCAACCACAAATACTCCAATTTTGATTTACTCATAACTATTGTCAGTTAATTTTATTATCCAAGAATTTAATCCTCGTAGAGCAAAAATATGTTTTTTGACGAACTATCCTAATTTTCAAGGGGGTAAATAGGATGGTATTATTTATAATTGGATTTACCCCCGATTTGAGAGGGGTATTTTGAAGGAAATTAATTTTTACAAGCATAAATTATTAAATCCTTAAACCGTATTTTAGCCCTCAACACCAATTTTTTTAGAAATGTCAAAACAACGATTCGACGCCATCACCGAAAGCCAAAAAAGGGAACCCGTACAGCGACAGGATGGCGGAAGGCGTTCGGAACTTTTTGCGACCCAGGTCTTTAACAATGGCCGGATGCTCCAACACCTAACGAAAGATGCCCTCGAGAGTGTCAATAGCGCCATCTCCTCGGGTTCGAAAATCGATCGCAAGATTGCCGATCAGGTCGCCGAGGCGATGAAAACCTGGGCGATTTCGATGGGGGCGACCCATTACACCCACTGGTTTCAACCCCTGACCGGGGCTACGGCGGAAAAACACGATGCTTTTTTTGACCTGTTGCCCGATGGAAAAGCCTTGGAAAAGTTTGGGGGCGGACAATTGGTGCAGCAGGAGCCGGACGCCTCTAGTTTCCCGAGCGGTGGCATCAGAAATACCTTTGAGGCGCGCGGATACACGGCCTGGGATCCTACCAGTCCCGCTTTTGTTTATGATGGCACGTTGTGCATCCCGACGATTTTTGTCTCCTATACCGGGGAGGCCTTGGATAACAAAGCACCCCTACTGCGGGCCTTGGGAGCCATCGATGAGGCAGCTACCGCTGTGGCGAAATATTTCGATAAGAACGTGGCCAAGGTCAATGCTACCTTGGGATGGGAACAGGAATATTTTTTGCTGGACAAGGCGCTTTCCGAATCCCGCGCCGACATCAGTCTTACCGGACGTACCTTGGTCGGCCGCCCCGCCCCAAAGGGCCAACAGTTGGGCGACCATTATTTCGGGGTCATCCCAAGGCGGGCTATCCGGTTTATGAGGGATTTGGAGCGGGAATGTACCCAATTGGGCGTACCGGTAAAGACAAGGCATAATGAGGTAGCACCCAACCAGTTTGAACTGGCCCCCGTTTTTGAGGAAGCCAATCTTGCCGTCGACCACAATCAGTTGCTAATGGATGTGATGGACAAGATGGCCGACCAGCACGGCTTCAAGGTGCTGTTCCACGAAAAGCCCTTTGCCGGCATCAATGGCTCCGGGAAACACAACAATTGGTCCTTGGCTACCGACACGGGAGTAAACCTGCTGAGTCCCGGATCCACCCCCATGAAAAATTTACAATTCCTGACCTTTTTTATCAACACCATCAAGGCGGTCGACACCTACGAGGAACTGCTGGGTGCCTCGATCGCATCCGCCAGCAACGACCTTCGCTTGGGGGCCCACGAGGCCCCACCGGCGATTTTTTCCATTTTTATCGGAAATCAGTTGAGCCATGTGCTCGACGAATTGGAAGGAGTTTCCAAGGGAAAACTGTCCCCCGAGGAAAAAACGGAACTAAAACTGAACGTGGTCGGAAAAATCCCGGAAATTTTATTGGACAATACCGACCGCAACCGCACCTCGCCCTTTGCCTTTACCGGTAACAAGTTCGAAATGCGCGGCGTCGGGGCCAAGACCAATTGCGCCAAGCCGATGACCGTACTCAACACCATAGTTGCCAAGCAGTTAAAGGATTTTAAAAAGGAAGTCGATACCCTAATCGATAAGAAAAACCTAAAAAAGGACGAGGCCATTTTCAATGTGCTACGGGAGTACATCAAGACCTCAAAACGCATCCGATTTGAGGGCGATGGATACAGCGATGATTGGAAGAAGGAGGCCAAACGGCGAAAACTCAGTCATAACAGCAACACTCCTGATGCCCTAAGAGTGCTGACATCAAAGCCAAGCCTAGAACTTTTTCAAAGCATGGGCGTAATGAGCGAGACCGAAATCAAGGCTCGTCAGGAAGTCGAACTGGAAGCCTACATCCTACATGTGCAGATTGAAGGCAGGGTGCTCGACGAGCTTATCTATCAACACGTAATTCCCGCCGCCATCGATTATCAGAACACCTTGATCAAGAATGTGCTAGGCCTAAAGGAAATTTACGGAGCGGCCCACAAAAACCTCTCCGACGGCCAATCCGGAATCATCGAACATATCGCCGAGCATACGGTGGGAGTCAAAAAAAAGGCCGATGCTATGGTAGACGCCCGCCGAAGGGCCAACAAAATGACCGACATCCACAAAAAAGCGACGGCCTACTGCGACAGCGTCAGACCTTATTTCGAAGATATCCGTAGCCACTGCGATGCCTTGGAGCGTTTGATTGATGACAAATCATGGCCCTTGACCAAATACCGGGAGTTGCTGTTCACCAAGTAATGGAACTATTTGGCTCATTACTTTGCCGAACTGATTATGGGATTTTGATATCCAAGGCATAGAATTTTAACCGAGGATATCCCTATTTTTGCCGCAAAGCCGTTTCCATGAGTTCCAGCACCAGTAAGCGATATAGCCAAAGAGGAGTTTCCGCCTCCAAAGAGGATGTTCACAATGCCATCAAAAACATCGACAAAGGATTGTTTCCACAGGCTTTCTGCAAAATAGTTCAGGATTACCTTACCGGAGATGAAGACTACTGCCTCATCATGCACGCCGACGGCGCAGGTACGAAATCCTCTTTAGCCTACATGTACTGGAAAGAAACCGGTGATATTTCCGT
>JBAUIP010000327.1:0-2754 GCA_049683055.1 Pricia sp. | reverse complement strand
GGTTCAATACACTAAATACTTCGCTCGAATCTTCTTGAAATCCTCCAAATCGGCCTGCCAAGTTTCCTTGATTTCTTCCTCCGTCTGGCCGGCTTCGATCTGATGTTGCAGTTGTTCGGTGCCGGCATGTTTGGTAAATCCTTCCGTGTTGAAGACCTTAGAGTCGTCGACCGCATTGGTATAGGCATCGATAAGCCACTGCAATGAAACTTCCTGCAACCGCGGCATTTCGGAGAGGTCTTTTCCGAAGCATTTGAGGCCTTCTTGCTTGGGGCTTTTCGATCCGAAATTGGGCATGGGGGTGTAAGTGAAACTGTACTGGGTACTATCCAAAAACGAGGCGCCGTACCGCTGGAACTGGAACTCCGTGCCCCGGCCGGCGTTGACGTTGGTGCCTTCAAAAAGTCCCAGACTCGGATATAGCGTAATCGAGGTATCGTCGGGCAGGTTGGGCGAAGGCCGTATTGGCAAATGGTATTCGGTACCGTAGCTCCAATTATCCAAGGGAATTACCCTGAGGTCCGCTTTCCTTTTGCCTTTCAACCATCCTTCTCCGTTGATCATTTTTGCGTATTCCCCGATGGTCATGCCGTAGACGAGGGGAATTTCGGTCATTCCCAAAAAGCCGGTATGGGCGGCTTCCATGGTCGGGCCGTCGACATAATGCGCATTGGGGTTGGGGCGGTCGAGCACCACGATGGGAATATTGTTCTCCGCGCAGGCCTCCATGACCAAATGCAAGGTCGAGAGGTAGGTGTAAAAGCGGACGCCGACATCCTGTATGTCGAATAGCACCATATCTAGGTCCTCGAGCTGTTCGGCAGAGGGCTTCCTATTTTTTCCGTAGAGTGAAATTAGGGGGAGTCCGGTCGCGGTATCCGTACCATCCTTGACTTTTTCCCCGGCATCCGCCTCGCCCCGAAAACCGTGTTCGGGGGCGAAAACCTTGATGACATCCACATTCAACGACAGCAACGAATCGACTAAATGGGTATATTCCGATTGCAGGCCGTTCTCCATCATCCGCCTTTTATCCTCCTTTGCCATCTTTTCTTTGTTTTCGCTGTCCATTCCCTTAAAAATGACGCTGGTCTGATTGGCCACTACCCCGACCTTCTTGCCTTGCAGCAAAGGCAGGTATTCCCCAGTTCTATTGGCCGCGACGACAACGGGTTTGGGAACGAGGGAATCCCGTTCGGCCAAGGCGATTTTGGGTTCGGGCCCCGATTTTTCCGATCCGTTTCCACAGGCACAGCAGGTCAAAACCAAAATGAAAAACGTACTTTTGAAACGGAGCATGCGCTTGAACGGAATCATAAAATTGCCATAGTATTGAATTTTGAATATTTTTTGGCCCAACGGCTCATCAAGGGCGCGGCGCATAAAATTAGCATATCCGCACCGATAATAAAAATAGCCATTGCGGCTATTGCGCTGGGCGTGGTCATGATGCTGATCTCGATGGCCACGGGAGTGGGCCTGAAATATAAGATACGGGAAAAAGTGGCCGCCTTCAACGGGCACATCCAAATATCGAACTACGACAACAATGCCTCCGATGTTTCGGTGGTGCCGGTGTCGCTGGAGCAGGAATTTTATCCGGAATTCACTTCCGTCGATGGCGTGGCGCACGTGCAGGCGGTGGCAAACAAGGGCGGTATCATCCGTACGGAAAACACCTTCGAAGGCATCATCGCCAAAGGCGTTGGTAGCGATTACAACTGGACGGTCTTTGAGGAATATTTGGTCGATGGCACATTGCCCGACTACTCCGGTAAATTAAACAATCAGGTCTTGATATCGCGGCTCATGGCCAATCGGCTGCAGCTAAAAACGGGCGATTCATTCTTTTCTTTTTTTTCAAAGGATGGCGATGTTTCGCAACTGCCGAACCAGCGCAAGTTTACCATTACGGGACTTTACGATAGCGGTTTTGAGGAGTTTGACGGGCTATACCTGTTCACCGACATCCGCCACATTCAGCGGATGAACCAATGGGATGCCGACCAAGTCGGAAATTTCGAAGTGTTTTTGGACAATTTTGAAGATATCGATGCCAAGAGTAAGGAGATTTACGGGAAAACCCTATCCTCTTTGGATACGCAGACCATCATCGACAAATACTACAAGATTTTTGAGTGGATCGGGCTGTTCGATTTCAACATTATCCTTATTATAGGTATTGTCATCATCGTCAGCGGCTTCAACATGATTACGGCCTTGCTGGTGCTGATACTGGAGCGAACCCAGATGATCGGCATCCTCAAGGCACTGGGCTCCGCGAACTGGAGCATCCGTAAAGTGTTTCTGTACAACGCTGCCTATTTGATTGGCATTGGATTGCTTTGGGGCAATGCCATCGGTCTGGGCGCGATTTGGCTGCAAGACCGGTTCCGGGTGCTTAAATTCCCCAATCCCCAAGAATACTATATCGATTACGTTCCCGTTCATATTGATGCAGTCACGATTGTGCTGCTAAATGTTGGAGTTTTGATACTGTGCCTGTTGATGTTGCTATTGCCATCCTATATTATTACAAAGATTACCCCGGTGAAGGCGATTCAGTTTGAGTAGAGAAATTCGGGGCCAAGGAAATAGGGCCAAGGGTTCTTATAGATTAGCAGAGGTTTAAGTTATGGAAATAGATATTCGGAGGATGAAATCCGAATCAGTAAAAAACACTATGGATTACGCGAACAATATTTTGGAGACCATCGGGAACACTCCCTTGGTTAAAATGAATCGGCTGACAGC
>JBAUIP010000326.1:0-4372 GCA_049683055.1 Pricia sp. | reverse complement strand
GCTTTTTTCGAGGCCGATCCGCAAGACGTTCCGGAACGAGAGGTCAGTGTGCTGGAAATTGGAGAGAAAGCCCCTGACTTTAGGCTTCCCGGTACCGATGGAAAATTTCATAGTCTGAGCGATTACGATGAATCCGAGGTTTTGGTCCTCATTTTCACCTGCAACCATTGTCCCACCGCACAGGCCTACGAGAACCGTATGATCGAATTGACCAAAGACTACAAGGACCAGGGCGTTCAGGTGGTCGCCATTTCGCCGAACTCCATCAAAGGTATTTTGTTGAACGAACTCGGTTACAGCGACCTCGGCGATTCTTTTGAGGATATGATAGTTAGGGCCGAGGATAAAGGATACAATTTCCCCTACCTCTACGACGGCGACACGCATGAGGCATCCCTCAATTATGGTCCGGTAGCGACACCTCACACCTATGTATTCGATAAGGAAAGAAAACTCACCTATGTCGGTCGCCTCGACGCCTCCGAAAAACCGGGAACAGCCAATGCAGAAGATGTTCGGGCGGCCATCGATGCCACTTTGGAAGGAAAACCGGTGACCAACAATACGACAAAAACCTTTGGCTGCTCGGTCAAATGGGCTTGGAAAAACGAATACGCCAAAAAAGTCAACAAAGAATGGAGCGAAAAAAAGGTAACTCTTAACGAAATTGACGTGCAGGGATTAAAGGATCTGCTAAAAAACGATTCCGATAAGCTCCGGCTGGTCAACCTTTGGGCCACTTGGTGCGGCCCTTGTGTTCTAGAATATCCGGAATTTGTGGACATACACAGAATGTATCAAGACCGTGACTTCGAATTCGTATCCGTCAGTGCCGATAATTTGAAGGCCAGGGAGAAAGCGTTGACTTTTCTGCAAAAGAAATCCTCTGCCTTGAAGAATTATATCTTTTCGGAAGAGGATAAATATGCCCTTATTGAAGCGGTCGACCCCGAATGGGACGGTGCCCTACCCTATACTGTATTAATAGAACCTGGTGGTGAAATCGTTTTCAGGGAAATGGGAACAATCGACCCTTTTGAAGTCAAAAAGACCATCGTAGAACATTCTATGATAGGGAGATATTATTGAGCGGGCCTAGAACTTCAGCGCCAGACCAATACCATGTTGACTGCTGGTAGGCTCCAATCGAAAGGAAGTCCCCCCACCATCCAGACTTTCATTGTAGTCCAAAATGGCCATACGCTTATTTTTTCCGGATGCCTTAAAGAAAATCATCCCGGCGAGACCGGTTCCCGCCGTGGCCACGATCGGCCAGGTCAAGGTTTCGTTTTGGTCGATGCTGCTAATCAACCAGACGGTGGCACCCAGATTGGCCGCGCCAAATATGAGTCCGCCCAGGGCCAGTTTTTTGGATTTTTGCCAGTTTTCTTGGGCCACCTGACTTTCCATCATGATTTTATTGACTTCTTTCCATGTCAGTTTTTCCTTATCCTGATAAAACTGTTCGCCCCAAGAACCGGGGAATGCGGTGATTTCCTGTGCGGAAAGGTTCGTGGAAAATAAAGCAATAAGGCCAAAGGCCAAAAGGGTTCTAATTGTTTTCATGGTTTCTTTTTTGATAAAGTTAAGGGATTTCGGGAACTGACCCAAGCGCAGAAGCAGATCAGCTAACTTTTGAAGGTATCGGACAAAGAATTATTCCAATTCATCTATCGATACCCTCGCAAACCTAATCTTATATCTGGTTTGAACCACTGATTTAATTCGACTTGTCTTTGGAACGGTGTTTCCATTTGTTTGACATCATATTGGATTTACGAATCCTACACTATTGTATCCTATCCAAATTCTCATCGGTATCCTTGTTTTTATAATCAGGGTCTTTCACCGTGCCGAGCGAATATTTTATGGAAAAGGCAACTTCCCTAGCATCAGCAAAATAAATCCCCTCGGCAATGACACCGTTGATGGAATAAGCTTCCTCGAAATTCTGGGCCTTCGTGATGTCGTTGAATCGTAGCGAACAATGCAGTTTTTCGAAAAAAGTCTTAGTGATGGAAGCGTTGAAGGATGCCAGTCCGTTTCTCTGGAAAATACCCTCGGAACTTTTGGTTATGGCCCATCCACCGACGGAAAGGGTGGTGTCTTTGCCGATGTCAAACTGATGTTCCGTAGAGGCATATAAATATGGTTTGGAAGCATTCACCACGGCTGTACTATCCTCGATTTTTCGGTAAGATAGCATCAAAAAATTACTCGCCGTCCAAAGGCCTTTGGTGATGGGCAAGGTCAAACTGATATCGAGGCCGGATTCAACTTCCAGATTCCGAAGGGCAAAAACCGCATTCTCGGCACCTTCTTCATAACCGATGGTAAAATACATGGGGTTTTTCCTCCGTAAATAGTTTACGGCAATCGACTTCTGTTTTGATTGGAAGTTGACCGAAACCTCTTCCGTCAGGGTGGGGAGTAAATTAACATTACCCGAACCTTCCAAAAAAGGATTGATGAATACCCGAATCGACGTGGCTCGGGAGTAATCGGGCCGCTCGATGCTTTTCGAATAGTTCAAGGTCAAGTTTTTAGTGCTGTCAATTTCAAAATCGAGTACGGCTTTTGGGAAAAAACGTGTATTCTCCCTAAAGATCAAGGGAATGGCATCCGACTCTGATGATGAATTTGGCATTGAGGATACATTCAACACCTGAGATACATCGGAATCTAAATCCGTCTCGCCCCGTACCTGATTATTTTCGATGCGCAGTCCTGCACTGAAGTCGGTTTTTTTACTGATATTACCTGATACCGACGCATAACTGGCAAAGGTGTTTTCGGAATAATTATAGTCGACTTCCTCCCTTCTACCGGTTTCAAAAAACTGGATACTGGCAGAAGCATCGGCTCGGGCGTCACTGATATTGGCTCCCACTTCTACCTTCAGGTCGTTGTCGAAATTTTTTTCCAAATCAAGACGAAACGCCAAAACCCCAATACCATATTTCTGCTTTTGCATTTGCGCCCTAACAAAGCCTGCATCATTGGTATTGTTAAGTATATCACTGTTCATCTTCTGGACATACGTCGAATACTGCAGGCCGGCAAAAAGATTGAGCTGGGTATTATAATTAAAATTGCTGCTGACAAAATTTCTCGTATTATCGTTTTGGGATTCCGAAACTATCAAATCCTCCTGTACCTCTTGTCGCAGCAAAGTTTCGGTATTGATAGGAAAAGCATTGGACTGCATTTTGGCATTCGTATTGAACGAGAAATAGTCGGTTTCGTCGATTTGATACAATAATCCCCCACCGGTATTGATTTGCGTTCTATCATTTTTATCGATGAGGAAGAGATAATCCGAAAATATATCCTGCTCCGGAATTTCGAACGCAAAGGTCTGGCTTTCCCAAGTCCGCAGGTCGTTGAAGGCGAAGTTGGCCTTTAAAATTAGTTTTTGCCTATTATAACTACCGTTGAGGCTATTGTAATTATTGAAATTTTGTCGGAAGGATAGCGTTTCCGAAAGGTTCAGTTTGACTCCCTCGGTTTCACTGATTTTGCGGGTGACCAACAGTACCGCCCTACCTTCGGCTTCGTATTTGGAGGATGGGTTTTTGATGATTTCGATACTGTCGATATCATCGACCGAAAGCGCGCTAAACTCCTCCAAAGTGATACGCTGATTCCCCAAATAAATCAACGGGATGCCTTTGCCTAGGATGCTCAGGGATTCCCGATTCGGGCTTACCTGAATACCCGGGAATTTCGAGAGCAGGTCCATCGGGTCGGGAATAGATGAAAAAACGGGATTCGAAATATCGATTTTCAGATTACCATTGTTATTGGTCAGGATGGGCTTAGCGGCGCTAACCTCAATTCCATCCAAATTGGTAGTGTCTTCATTCAATTGGATGCTAAGGGAAATATTCCTGACTAGCTCCACCTCCTGCTCCAACGTTTTGAATCCCAAACAGGAAATACGTAAACGATAGCTTCCTTCTGGGACGGATTCCATTAAAAACCTTCCCTCGGAAATCGTGGCATATTCCACCAAATTATTGTTTTGCATCAAAAGCGCGTCTCCGACCGAGACCAACTCCTTTTTATCATCAATGATAATTGCGGAAAGGTCGTGACCGGTTTGCGCCGATACAACATAGAAGTTGACCACTAGAAGAATAAGACTCCATTTTCGCATCCTGGTTTTTGGATGCAAGTACGACGGAAAAACAAATTCAAGGGAAAAAAACGGGTCGGATTTGAGAACTAGTCCCCGGACTAATTTTTGATTCTGTGAAGAAGTTCTTTCCTGCTGGAAACCTTTAGCTTCCCGTAGATATTGGTGATGTGGGTTTTGACCGTGCTGATGCTGATGAAGAGCTCGCCGGCAATCTCTTTGTTGCTTTTGCCC
>JBAUIP010000325.1:0-9387 GCA_049683055.1 Pricia sp. | reverse complement strand
TTCAATTGCTGGGTCGGTGGTAGCGTAACAGTACCTAACATCTAAAATGATTTCAGTTTTCAGAAACCGATATTTGGGTATTGCCATGGTGTTTTCCATGGCAATACTTTTTTGTTGCTGTACCGATACTTATGAACGGTCGGGGCAGGAGAAGGTGCCCTTGGTGTATCCGGTCGGTGTTGGTGAGGACGTTGTGTTCACATATACCGAAGCTAGGACCGAACTAGGCAGTGAAGACTCCACCGCCACAAAGGTGATTGCCGTGCTGCGTACCCCGTTGACCGACGATTATACCAATCTTGAATTTCCCTATCGAACCTTTCCCGATGGTCTAACGGTCGATTTTTTCGACGACAAAGGACAAAAAAGTATCATCAAGGCCGACTATGGTATTGTTTATTCCGCTACGGATGTTATAGATTTGCAGGGCAATGTTGTCATCGAAAGCCATGATGGCAAAATATTGGAAGCGCCCCAACTGTTCTGGGACCAAGAAAGTAAGTGGATTTTTACCCGGGAAAAGTTCACTTTCACCAACCCTGAAGACGGCACCGTAATGGACGGTGAGGGAATGGACTTCAATCAAAACCTGAGCAATCTTTACGCCCACAAAACGTACGGACTGATGACTATTAAAGAAGATTCGCTATGATCAAGATTTTACGGTATACCGAATATCTCTATTTGGCGGTTTTCTTTTTCTCGCTCTACCGCATTTACACGGACTGGAACATTGACCGGAACAATGCCTATCTTTTTGTTTTTTTCGCCGTAGCTTCCATCGGTATGTTCTTTTTTCGCCGTACCTATCGTAAGAAATTCGAAGGGCGCGAACGAGATGATAAGCGATAACGAAAGCGGCAGATCTATAGCGAGTTGTTGCGATATGAGTTGTTGGGAAACGAGCTGCTAAAAAATCAAAGCTATCAACTGGGGGGCATCCGAACGGAGAGCATCCGAATGAAGAGTATCCAAATTAGGGATTAACTATGGAAGTCTATATTATAATCATCGTCGTCTCCCTGCTGTTTTCGGCCTTTTTCTCCGGCATGGAAATCGCCTTTATTTCCGCCAATAAAATCCACATCGAGATTGAGAAAAAACAGGACGGTTTTTTGGCCAAAGTGCTTGGCCGGCTGACCAATAAACCTTCTAAGTTCATTGCCACCATGCTCATCGGCAATAACATTGCCCTGGTCATATACGGACTTTTTATGGGCGATTTGTTGATGCTGTGGTTCGAAAGTATGCTTCCCCTGTCGAACCCCTTTCTCAACGCGGTGCTGACGGATTTTAGTCTGTTGACCCAGACCATCATCTCAACCCTTATCATCCTTTTTACCGCAGAGTTTTTGCCTAAAGTGATTTTCCAGATTTATTCCAACACGCTGTTGAAATTTCTGGCCATCCCCGCATACCTTTTCTACTTGGTTTTTTCGGTCATTTCCGAATTCGTGATCTGGGTATCCGATTTTATCCTAAAAACCCTTTTTAAGACCGACGGTGACGAGGTGCAGCTATCCTTCAGCAAAATCGAGCTGGGCGACTACATCACCGAACAAATGGAAACCGTAGAAGCGGAAGACGATATTGATTCCGAGATACAGATTTTTCAGAACGCCCTGGAGTTCGCCGAAGTCAAGGCCCGGGAAGTCATGGTACCGCGGACCGAGATCAGTGCGGTCGAACTTCATGAGACGCCTAAAAACCTGGCCAAACTCTTTACGGAAACCGGATTGTCGAAAATCCTCATTTACAAGGACACCATCGATGATATCATTGGATACGTGCACTCTTACGAGCTTTTCAAGAAGCCCAAGACCATCAAGAGCATTTTGCTGCCCGTAGAATTCGTGCCGGAGACAATGTTGATTCAGGATATTCTGAACATCCTTACCAAAAAACGGAAAAGTATCGCCGTGGTACTGGACGAGTATGGCGGCACATCGGGCCTGATTACCGTCGAGGATATCGTAGAGGAGCTTTTCGGCGAAATCGAGGACGAACATGACACCACCGATATGATCGAGGAAATGGTCGATGAGTCCAATTACAAACTTTCCGCCCGTCTGGAAGTCGATTACCTGAATGAAACCTATAAATTGGAGCTTCCCGAAAGTGAGGAGTACGAAACCTTGGGCGGATTGATCGTCAACGAAAAAGGCGAGATTCCGGAACAGGATTCGGAAATCCGAATCGAAGGCTTCCTGTTTAAGGTATTAGAGGTCTCCAGCACAAAAATCGATTTGGTATCCCTGCAGATTATTGAAAAGGAGTAAGGGATGTGGCTTTGGATTGCTATCCAAATAGTGTCGCAGATTTAAATTCCTTCTACTCGTAGGCGCAAAATCCCTGCCCCATCCATATTTCCCCTTTACCAATTCAAACAAAAACGCTAATTTTGCCCACTGATTAAAAAAATCCCATAAATGGCTATTTTAGAAAGTATAAGAAAGCAGACCACGGTCTTAATACTGATTATAGGGCTAGCACTGTTCGCGTTCGTGGTTTCCGGTGTTTTTACACAAGACGGCCTTGGAGGCGGTAAGGTAGGTTCGAGCATTGGCGAAATCAATGGCACGGAGGTAACGATAGACGAATTTCGCCAAAAGGTGGATATCGCTTCCCGCAATTCAGGTCCGAACGCCTCGACCATGCAAACGGTGAACCAAGTGTGGGACCAAGAGGTGCGCAACACCATCATGGGCCAGCAGTTCGAGGACTTGGGTGTGAACATCGAGCAAGATCAAATAATGAATTATGTGGCCACTATTCCCGGGTATGCCCAAAATCCACAATTCCAAAACGAGAACGGAGTCTTCGACCCCAATAAGTTCCGGTCTTTCATCGCGGACATGAAAGTGAACAATCCCTCACAGTACAATTTTTGGTTGCAGAACGAAGCCTCTATTATCCAAAGTGCCAAAGAGCAGACCTACTACAACCTCATCAAGGCTGGGGTAGGGGCGACTTTAAAAGAGGGAGAGTTCGATTATCGTCTTGCTACTGATAAGATAGATATCAAATACGTTCGCATTCCCTTTACTTCGATTCCCGATAGCTCCATCACGGTTTCGAAAAGCGAGATCCGAAGCTATATTGAAGAGCATAAGGAAGATTTCAAACAGGATGCCGCCCGCGATATCCAGTTCGTGTATTTTGAGGAAAAGCCATCCTCGGAAGATGTTAAAGAGGTCGAGGATGCCATCGCCGCCCTACTGGATGATGGGGTGGAATACAATGATGCCAGCGACACCAACGATACGATTGCCGGATTCAGGAATACGACTGACATGGATGCCTTTTTGGACCGGAACTCCGACATTAAGTTCGATACAATTTACCAAGAAAAAAATCAACTGCCGACCCAATTCGCGGATACCTTGATGGGATTGCAGGTAGGCGAAACCTTCGGCCCCTATCGCGATGGAGACTTTTTCAAGGTCACCAAGATGATGGACAGAAAAGCCAACGGTTCCGTAAAGGCCAGTCATATTCTGATCGGATACGAAGGGGCGCAACGTGCGAATCCCGATGTGACCCGTACCAAGGAGGAGGCCGAAGCCGAAGCCGAAAGACTACTGCGGGAAGCCCGTAAGACGGATGCCAAGTTTGTGGAACTGGCGAGGGACAACTCCGACGGTCCTTCGGCACCGAACGGTGGCGATCTTGGCTATTTTCAGGAAGGGCGTATGGTACCTGCCTTTAATGACTTTGCCTTTCAGAATCCCGTAGGTACCATCGGCATGGTAGAGACCGATTTCGGCTTTCACGTCATCAAGATTGACGACAAGCGCGATATAGTCCAAACGGCCACTTTGGCCCGTGAGGTGGAGCCTTCCGAAGGTACTGTCAACCAACTGTATACCGATGCCACCCAATTCGAAATGGAATCGATTTCATCGGAGCAGCCTTTTTCCGACTTGGCGAAGGAGAAAAAATACACGGTGCGGCCGGTCAATAAGGTCAATGCTACCGATGAAAACCTACCGGGACTATCCTCCCAGCGCAATATCGTGCAGTGGGCTTTCAATGGCGATACCGAAGTGGGCGATATCAAACGTTTCGACCTCAATACCGGTGGGTACGCCGTAGTGCAGTTGACCAATACCTATGAAGAAGGTTTGATGTCCGTTGAGGATGCTTCCGCCACGGTACTTCCTAAAATCAGGAAAGAGCGCAAAGCGACCCAGATCATTTCCGCCAATAAGGGAAAATCTATGGAAGAGATTGCCAAAGACAATAATGTGAGCACCTCTACGGCTACGGCCCTTACGGTCAAATCGCCTACGATACCCGGTGCCGGTTCCGAGCCTGCCGTGGTCGGGGCGGCGTATGCCATGAAAGAAGGCGCTACTTCGGAATTGATTGAAGGCAACTCCGGTGTCTTCAAGTTGACGGTTACCAAAAAGACCGAAGCCCCTGAACTGGATAATTACAGCACCTATGCCAGTTCGGTCAAAACGGCCCGCGAGGGACAGGTCAACACTGCGGTCTACAATGCTTTGAAAGATGCAGCGGAGATTGACGACAATCGGGCCGCTTTTTACTAACAGGTGTTTTGAATGAGAGCAAAACCCTTAGTATGGTTACAGAAAACATTGCAAAGATTCGATTGAATGAAGGATGTGGCATGATTTGAACACGATTCGTATCAGCTTCATAAAACGGATTTCCCCCTTCGTATGCCAGTTTCAAGAGTTTGGCAAAAGGTCAGTGTAGGGTCATACAGTACTTAGGCCCGTTCTCAAAGCCTAACTCTCAAAGCTTAATACCATTTCAGAGTAAGGGAGTATCGTCTCAAACCCTTTCTCTTTAAAGTACGACTTCACATCTTCATTCCCTGTTGCCAAAATAAAATCCCCGCCCCAGGCACCTAGGCTCTTAAGGGTACCTTTAAAATCGGGAAATAGTGATTCTTTGACCGTTGGCATCTGTAGCGTTTTAGCAATTAAGGTCTCATGCTGGGTCAGTAAAGATTCGAATTCCTTCAAATTTTGGCAGGAAACGGTTTGGCGGGTGATTTGGGAAATACGCTTTACAACTACTTTTTTGTTAAAATCTTGTTGGCGGTATTTCGCTATACCCTCCCGGCTGTTCTGTTTTTGGTTGAGATGAACAAAGTGAAGCCAATTTTGAAAGCGAGGATTAAAATCAACTTCCTCTACAACCGGTCTTGACCCAAAACTAGATTCGAACTCGGACTTAATCTGTGACGGGTCATCTGTCGCATCTTTCCGCTGCGAACGTAAGACTCTTCTTTTAGTATGTGATAATTGCTGGTTGTCCCCATCATTGGAGCGTGATTCTTTTTCCAGACGATACAAAATAGGGCGGTTATGTTGGGCACAGGCGATGTCGTAGCCGCTTCCTGAAAAAGCTTTCCACAACAATTGGTAAGCATCGACGTTGGCCCATTGGGCGATGTTGTTAATCAAGGTCGATGATGACCCGAGGCCCCAATCGCGAGGAAAATCCAATTTGGTATCCACTTTGTACCCTTTGGCATCGCTGAGGAAATCAGGATTTAGATTTTTCGCTTCCCGTAGGATTCTAGAAAGAGTATTAGAAATAGCAGCTGAATCAGTAGATTTATGTTGGGAGCCGTGTCTCTTGGAATTACTTTCTTCATTTACATCGGAGGTCGGCGATGTGGCATTTTGGGAACCAAGTAGTCTAAGTTCCAGTGAAACAATATCAAAAGACCCCTCGAACCAGATCCGTCCCTTTTCATCACGACTCGTCCACCGCAATCCCGGGGCTTTGTGTTGCCGAACGGACAGCGATTGCCCCCACACTGTAGGAACCGCTAGGCTCAGGGACCCATCCAGTACGGCGTATTCACCGGTCAGCAGAAGTTTTCCGTTGCTATAGAAAGTTCTAATTTTTTCCATATAAACACAGGCAATTTTATCCTAAGTTCTCTTGAATTTTGTAAGCAACTTCGAATGAATTAATTATCCTTCCTCAATTTCCCGAAAGCCTCTACCACTGCACTATGTGTCGCCGGATGTTTTTTAAAATACTCCACCAAGATCTTTTTTTCTTCTTCGGATGCCCCTAGTTGGTTAAGAATATTCAACAAGTGCATTTTCATATGCCCTTGTTGGATGCCGGTGGTCACGAGCGAGCGAACGGCCGCAAAATTTTGGGCCAAACCGGCTACGGCAACGATTTGCATCAGCTCTTCGGCTGAGGGGTTCCCCAAGATTTCGAGTGCCAATTTTACGAGGGGGTGTAGGCTTGTGAGTCCTCCGACAGTACCTAGGGCCAAAGGAATTTCGATCCAGAAGCGGAACTGACCATTTTCGATTTCCGCATGAGTAAGGCTGGAGTAGCTTCCCTCTTTGGCGGCATACGCGTGAATACCGGCCTCGACCGCCCTAAAATCGTTTCCGGTGGCCAAGATGACGGCATCGATGCCGTTCATGATGCCTTTGTTATGCGTTACCGCGCGGTGGGGCTCAATTTTAGCGATTTTGACCGCGCGGACCATCTTTTCAGCAAAAACCTCCGGAGCAAGTTCGCCATCAACGCTTAGTTCCCCGACCGGACAGCTGACCTCGGCCCGCACCAGACAATTCGGGACGTAGTTCGAGAGAATGGCCATGACTACCTCGATATCTTTTTCTTTCTCCGTGAAATCCGCATAACGTTGGGCGCCTTCTTTCAAAGTGGAGCCGAATTGTTCGAGGCAGGAATTGATAAAATTGGCGCCCATGGCATCCTTGGTCTCAAAAGTGCAGTGCAGCTGATAGTAGTTTGGCAGGGAATCGGATTTGTCGCGCAGTTCGATACCGGTGATGCCCCCGCCGCGTTTTTCCATGTTTTTGGTTATCGAGACAGTATCGGAAAACAATTTTGGCTTGATTTCGTTGAAAAAGGCTTTTAGTTTGTTGAAATCGCCATGATAGATAAAGTGCACCTGTCCGATTTTTTCGGTTCCAAGTACCGAAGCCTTAAAACCGCCCTTGTGCAGCCAGAACTTGGCAGACTTACTGGCCGCTGCTACCACCGAGCTCTCTTCAAGGGCCATGGGAATGGCGTACAATCGTTCGTTGATCAAAAAGTTGGGGGCAATGCCGAAAGGCAAGTAATAATTGGTCAATGTATTCTCGATAAACTCGTCGTGCAGCTGCTGAACTTTGGCGTTACTGTTCCAATAACTCTTGAGCAGTTTCTTCGCGGCTTTTGGGTTTTCGGTGTAGTTAGATGCAACCCAATCCAATTTTTCTTCCTGGGTCAGTTTCGAAAATCCCTCGATGGGCTTGATCATAAAGTATGGTTTCGATAAATAAGGGTAAATATAACGATAAAGGACGTACTGCTTGCCGGCATCGTATAGGCGCTCTCGTAAGGGGACGATAGAAACATTTTGCTATAAATTCGCATTGTTTTATAATTTATCGTTAAACTTGACGAACGAACCCGGCCTTTTCCGTTTCGGTAATCGCAAGGAAGAATATCTCAAGCGGGTGCAGCAAAAACCAAGTTTTATTTCCCTATGAAAAAGTCAATTTTATTTCTCTTTATCGTTATTGGATTCCTAACATCTACCTTCTCCCAGGATCAGAATATCAGCGTTGAGGAAATATATTCTGGGGCATTTCGTACCGAAGGCCTCGACGCCTTACGTTCGTTGGACAATGGGAAGCAGTACACCATCTTGAACCAAGACCGATCCGCTGGTACGAGTGCCATCGACAAGTATGATTATGCTACTTTGGAAAAAGTCGGCACGGTCGTGAATTCGGCGGAGCTCGGTGAAATCGACACATTTACTTCATATGAATTTAACGATGACGAATCCAAAATCCTATTGGCTACCAAGGTAGAGTCCATTTTCAGGCGGTCTACCTTGGGTGTTTTTTACGTCTACGATGTGGAGACCAAGGCACTGACCCCGGTCGCGGATATCCCGATACGCGAACCGGCCCTATCCCCGAACGGCCGGCAAGTGGCCTATGTCTCCGAAAACAATTTGTATCTGTTCGATATGGCATCCCAAGAAACGCAACAAATAACTACCGACGGGGTGAAGAATAAAATTATCAACGGGGTCACCGATTGGGTCTACGAGGAAGAATTTGCCTTCGTGCGGGCCTTCGACTGGAATTCCGATGGTACCAAAATCGCCTTTCTTCGGTTCGACGAGACCGAGGTGCCCGAATTTTCAATGGATATGTACGGGGAGAACCTGTATCCATCCCAAGAGACCTTCAAATATCCCAAAGCGGGAGAAACCAATTCTACCGTCACGCTTCATCTTTTCGATGTAGCCTCCGGGAATACTTCCAAAGTTGATTTGGGAAGTCCGGAATACATCCCCCGAATTCAATGGATGAACGCTCCCAACCGACTGAGCGTACAGACCTTGAACCGGAACCAGAACGACCTGAAACTTCAGGTAGTGGACACCGAAAATAATACGATTTCCCTGCTGCATGAGGAAAAAGATGAGGCCTACGTTGACGTTACCGATGACCTGACCTTTTTGGCCGATGACAGTTTTATTTGGACGAGCGAAGAGGATGGTTACAACCACATCTATCTCTATGGCCCCGATGGCCAATTAAAAAGTCAAGTAACCCAAGGCCCGTGGGAGGTTACCCGATACTACGGCTACGATGAGAAAAAGGATAAGGTATACTACCAATCCACAGAAAACGGTTCGATCAATCGCGGTGTTTACAGTATCGAAAGTAATGGGAAGGGCAAGAAGGTACTAGCGGCCGAAGAGGGCACCAATTCGGCGGATTTCAGTTCGGATTTCACTTATTTTATCAATACTTTTTCGAGTGCGACTACGCCTCCCGTCTATTCTCTGCACAAGGCTTCGAATGGAAAACAGATTAAAGAAATCAAGAACAATCAGGCCCTGCTCACCAAATTGGACGGCTACAATCTTAGTCCGATGGAATTCTCGACGATCGACATCAACGGCAACGACTTGAATATGTATATCATTAAGCCGGCGGATTTTGATGAATCAAAGAAATATCCACTGCTGATGTACCAGTATAGTGGTCCAGGTTCGCAAAGCGTATCCAATAGCTGGATGGGCGACCGCGATTATTGGCATCAAGTACTGGCCGCCGAGGGCTATGTCATCGCCTGCGTCGACGGTCGGGGTACCGGGCTCAAGGGGCGGGATTTCAAGAAGTCCACTTATCTTAATCTGGTGAAGTATGAGACCGAAGACCAGATCGCGGCCGCTAAAAAACTGAGCGAGCGACCTTACATCGACGAAAAACGCACGGGCATTTGGGGCTGGAGCTTCGGCGGCCATATGGCGACCAATTGTATCCTCAAAGGCGCAGATACTTTCGAAACATCCATCGCGGTTGCACCGGTCACATCCTGGCGTTTCTACGATACCATCTACAC
>JBAUIP010000324.1:0-8731 GCA_049683055.1 Pricia sp. | reverse complement strand
CATTAATGCAAAAAACCGCTGCATATCTACCCCTACGGGCTGCATGGCCAACAAAATATCGGGCGCTTTGCACATCGCCAGCAGTTCGGCCTCGGCAATGGTGGCACATTTGAATTTTGTAATGCCCTGCTCCAGCTGCATCTCGATAATCTCCGCCGTTTTGTGGGTCTTGATATGCGGACGAAGATGTTCCGGTCCGCCGGCCATCTCGATCATGATGCGGATATTATGAAGTATACGCTCGGGATAGACCAATAGCGAAGGCGAGATTACGGAGGAAGCATCCTGCAATCCGTACCATGTGGAGGGCGCCATGATTTAGGACTTTAGCTGGAACATCGCCTCGATTTCCACCGAAATTCCACCCGGAAGCATCATCCCAACTGCGCTACGTACCCCGACCCCGTTCTCGGTGCCAAAAATTTCGGCCATCAGCTCGCTAAAGCCGTTGATGACCTTCGGGTGGTCGAGAAAATCGGGGGTTGCGTTCACCATGCCCAAGGTTTTGACCAGGCGCTCGATACGGTCGATATCCCCGAAGTGGGTTTGAATAGTAGAAAGCATCGTCAGCGCCACCTGACGCGCTCCGGCCTTCGCCTGTTCGAGATTCAAGTCGTCGCCGGCCCTGCCTTTCATCAAGGAACCGTCGGGCAGCAAGGGCCCTTGGCCTGAAATGTAGAGCATGTTGTCTATGACCAGCACAGGTTTGTAAAGACCCAATGGTGGTGGGGCGGGGGGCAGTTCAAGGCCGAGCGCCTCGATTCTTTTGGATGCGGATTCCATATGTCGTTCTTTAGATTTTACCGTTGCGAGCATCCCCATCATCGGAAATTGTCACAGAACGGCTGTCTTACAAAAGAACGACATTTTGGATAATTATGGGTAATCCTATCATCACTCCCGTTGGTAAAATCTAACGGCCGATACAATTTACCTATGCATTCAATAAACCGATTTTTTATCCGAATGGCTCAATCTTTCACCCCACGAACTGCTGCAATACCAAAACCCCGACCAGCCCCATTACCCCAACGGTCGTTTCCATGACCGTCCAAGTGCGCAGTGTATCCTTGATCGAGAGATTGAAATATTCCTTGTACAGCCAAAATCCGCCGTCGTTGACATGGGAGAGCATCAGGCTTCCCGATCCGATGGCGAGTACCATGAGTTCGGCGCTGACACCGGTGTTTTGAACCAAGGGTAGGGCGATGCCGGCGGCGGTGAGTCCCGCTACGGTGGCCGAACCTACACAAACGCGGATGACAGTGGCGATAAGCCAGGCCAAGACTAGCGGCGAAATGGTCGAGCCTTTCAACATATCGCCGATATATTCACTGACCCCGCTATCGATCAGTACTTCTTTCAAAGCGCCTGCTCCGGCGATAATCAGTAGCACCATGGTGATGCCCGATACAGCACTGGCCACGGAATCCATCACCTCGTTCATTTTTTTACCGCGGCCTAGTCCCAAAGTGTAAATGGCGACCAAAACGGAGATCAACATGGCGATAACGGGGTCTCCTAGCACGTCGGTCGTTTTTCGGAGGATGTTATCCTCGGGTAACAAGATGGCCACAATGGATGCCAATCCGATCAAGATGACCGGCAATAAGGCCGTAAGGATGCTGTTCAGCGTGCCGGGCATCTCTTCATCGGTCAGCACTTTGGGATTCATGAATTCTTTTAGGGGAGTCGCCTTGACGTTTTTAATGGTACGCGAAAACAGCGGTCCCGCCACGATGATTGCCGGAATGGCAACGATGATACCATATAACAAGGTCTTGCCGATACTGGCGTCGAACATGATAGCGATTCCGGTCGGGGCGGGGTGGGGCGGAAGGTATCCGTGGGTGACCGATAGCGAGGCCAGCATGGGGAGTCCTACATAGATCAATGGGAGTCCCGTTGATGCGGCGACTGTAAACACGAGAGGTACTAAGATTACAAATCCGACCGTATAGAACATGGGGATACCGACGATAAATCCGGTCAGCACCACGGCCCATTGAATGTTCTTTTTCCCGAATTTTTCCACCAGTTGCGTAGTGATGCGTTGGGCAGCCCCGCTATCGGCCACCAGTTTACCGAGCATGGCACCAAGGCCTAGGATCAAGATGAGATATCCCAATGTATTTCCTATTCCTTTTTGGATGGATTCGATAACGGTCAGAAAATCCATCCCCTCGGCCACCCCGACCAAAAGCGAAACGATGATAAAGGCGATAAAGGCGTTGAGCTTGAAACGGGTAATCAGAATAAAAAGGAGGATGATTCCGGCAATGACAATGGCGAGCGGCATATCGAATAACGTATTGGACGGTGCGAACGAATATACTATTTTAAGGAATAAAACATCCTTCTTTTTATCGAAATGGTAAAAATGGTACATGCATCCTCTTATCCTTGAATAGGATTTTTTAAAACCATTGGTATTTGTTTATTTTGGTTTATCCTTGTGAAATGATAGTAGCCAACTCAAAAAAAATTTGACTCCGAGACAGGGATGCATCCATACATCAACTCCTGCATCGGAAAAAGCTAAAATTGAGCTTCGTTCGATACGGAGCCGAATTTAAAAACCAACTCATGAAAAAAACCATCCTCGCAATCATCCTATCTATTTTTCTATCCCATTTTGTAGGATTCTCCCAACAAATCCCTGCGGATTCCCTCTGGTCGGAAAAGACATTTGAGGGGATGGAGTTCAGGAGCGTCGGTCCCGCGTTCATGTCCGGCCGGCTCTCCGATATTGCCATCGACCCAGAAAACGAAAATACATGGTACGCCGCGGTATCATCGGGGGGACTTTGGAAGACCGAAAACGCGGGGACAACATGGAAGCCGCTGACGGACAAGGAAACTTTCTATGCGACGGGATGCGTCACCATCGACCCCACCAACTCCGGTACCATCTGGCTGGGAACTGGCGAGAACAACGGCGGACGCCATATCGGGGTGGGCCACGGCGTCTACAAAAGCGACGATGCAGGGGAGACCTGGAAGAATATGGGGCTCGAAAAATCAGAACATATCTCTAAAATTATAGTCCACCCAGAGGATTCCGACACGGTTTGGGTGGCGGCACAGGGACCTTTATGGAGCTCCGGCGGGGACCGTGGACTGTACAAGACCGTCGATGGTGGAAAAACTTGGAAACCTGTGCTGGAAATCGACAAATGGACCGGCGTGACCGACTTGCTCATCGACCCGCGCGACCCAAATGTGCTCTATGCCGCCTCATGGCAAAGGCATCGTAACGTGGCGGCCTATATGGGCGGAGGACCCGGTACCGCGCTCTACAAAAGTACCGACGGTGGAGAAAACTGGGAGAAACTGACCACGGGACTCCCCAAAGAGGATATGGGGAAAATCGGCCTGGCCATTTCGCCCATGCAGCCCGATGTACTCTACGCCGCTATCGAGCTGAAACGCAGAACGGGCGCCATCTACCGTTCCGATGACCAAGGGGGCAGCTGGGAAAAGATGTCCGAAACCGTATCCGGGGCCACCGGACCGCATTATTATCAAGAACTGGTCGCTAGTCCACATGTTTTTGACAAAATTTATCTGATGAACGTACGAGTGCTGGTTTCCGACAACGGGGGTACCGATTTTTACACCATGACCGAGAATGATAAGCACAGTGACAACCATTCCCTGACTTTTAAAAAGGATGATCCCAACTATCTGTTGACGGGTACCGATGGGGGAATCTATGAGAGTTTCGACGACTCCGAGACGTGGAAGTTTGTCGGCAACCTGCCCATCACCCAATTTTACAAGGTCGCCGTTGATGATGCCGAACCCTTCTACAATATTTACGGAGGTACGCAGGACAATAATTCCCAAGGTGGCCCTTCGCGCACTTTTCACTCCCGCGGCATTGCCAATCAAGACTGGTTCGTAATCTTGGGCGGCGATGGGCATCAGCCCGCTACCACCCCCGGCAACCCCGATATTATGTACGCGGAATCGCAGCAGGGCAATCTGTATCGGGTGGACCGAACAACCGGAGAAGCGGTCTATATTCAGCCACAGGCGGGAGCGGAAGATGATTATGAGCGTTTCAATTGGGATTCCCCGATTCTGGTCAGCCACCACGACCCCAAACGCCTCTATTTTGCTTCGCAACGGGTGTGGCGTTCCGACAATCGCGGCGATAGCTGGTCGGCCATTTCTACGGATCTGACGAAAGACCAAGAGCGGTTGACGCTTCCCATCATGGGCAAAAAACAAAGTTGGGACGCGGTTTGGGATGTGTATGCCATGTCCACTTATAACACTATTACCTCGCTGTCGGAATCCCCTCTTGATGAGAATGTTTTGTACGCAGGAACCGATGACGGCCACATCCAATACACGAAAAATGGTGGTGAAGATTGGACGAACGTTGCGGTAGACCGACTTCCCGGAGTACCTGAAACGGCGTTCGTGAACGATATCAAGGCCGACCTGCACGATACCAACATTGCCTATGTTGCCCTCGACAACCATAAGTACGGCGATTACGCACCGTATCTCTATAAGACCACCGACGGTGGTGCCAGCTGGAAGGCCATCACGAACGGACTGCCCGACGGAAGCCTAGTTTGGCGTCTGGTACAGGACCATGAGGATAAAAACCTACTGTTTCTAGCTACTGAATATGGTATTTATGTTTCCTTCGATCAAGGTGGCAAATGGATTAAATTTTCCGGCGGATTGCCGACAATCTCGTTCCGCGATCTGGCCATTCAAAAGCGGGAAAATGATTTGATCGGGGCATCCTTCGGGCGCAGTTTTTATGTATTGGACGATTACAGTCCCCTACGCGGTATGTCCGAAGAACTGCTACGTAGCGAGGGTGTACTTTTTCAACCGCGAAAGACACTGCAATATGTACCTATTCGAGGAGGGAGCGATAGCCAGGGCGGAAGCTATTTTACGGCAGATAATCCCCCCTATGGCGCCGTGTTCAATTATTATCTGTCCGAAGGCTTTGAAAGTATGGCCGACGACAGGCAGGAAAAGGAGAAAAAGCTGAAAAAGGAAGATAAGGGAATTCCCTTCCCGGGATGGGATGCCCTGGACGAAGAGAAAACTCAGGCTATCCCGCAGGCGATTTTGTTGGTAAAAGATGCTGGAGGTGAGGTTGTGGCACGAGTAGAAGGGCCCTTAAAAAAAGGATTCCACCAAGTGGCCTGGGACCTTTCGAAGTCGTTGGAATCAACATTGGAGCTTCCCATTAAAAAAGAGGGCGACGATGATGACGATTATCAACCTTCCGTCATGGCCGATCCTGGAACCTACACCGTGGCACTTTACAAATCCGTTGACGGGGTGACCACTGCCTTAGACGAACCTAAACAGTTTACGGTAGAGCGTATCCGGAAGAATATTATGGAAAATCCGAATGAGGGAGAAATTCCACAGTACGTCGAAAATGTAAGGGACTTCAGTACCGAAATGGCCCTGTTGATGCATCGTTTCGAAAAGGCGGAAAAGAAAGTCGAGGCCTTTGGCGAGGCTTTGAAATATACGAGCGCGGAGCCCGGCACTCTGGAAAAGGAGGTCGCGCAGGTTCGAAGCACCATGCTTGAACTGAAACAAACGCTTTATGGAAATTCTTCAAAAATGGAAGTCGGCGAAAAAGACGACCCAACAATCAGCGACAGGTTGAACGTGGCGCGGAGCGGTTTCTATGGAAACACCTACGGCCCGACCCAGACCCATATGGAAAGTTTTAAAATGGCCCAGCAGCAACTGGCAGACATCCGGCCAAAGTTGATTCAGTTTTTGGAAACCGAAGTGCCCAAAGTAGAAAAAATGTTGACAGATGCCGGGGCACCGCCTCTTGTCGACTAAATTCCCAACACGACGCGGGCAATCCAAAAATAGATTAGAATCCCGAAGATATCATTGCTGGTCGTGATAAACGGTCCGGTCGCAATGGCCGGGTCGATGCCGCGTTTGTGCAGGAACAGGGGAATAAACGTCCCGATAAATCCGGCGACAATGATTACGGCGACCAACGAAATCGAAATGGCCAAAGCAGTCAAAAAATCGCCTTGCCAGAACCAAGTGAAAAATAGTAGCACTATCGCTAGGATGACCCCGTTCAGCAATGCCAAAAGCATCTCTTTGATCAAGCGGTTCCCAACACTACCTTTGAGATCATCATTGGCAAGCCCCTGTACGATAATGGCACTGGATTGCACCCCGACGTTCCCCGCCATCGCAGCAATCAATGGGGTATAGAAAAACAGAATAGCGTGTTTGCTGATCATTTCCTCAAACCCGCCCATAATGGCAGCGGCACCGACACCCCCGACTAATCCTAAAAACAACCAGGGCAGGCGCGCCCGGGTCAGTTGCCAGATACTGTCGTCGGCCTCTACATCCTGGGAGATACCGGCCGCCATCTGATAATCCTTATCTGCCTCTTCGCGGATAACATCCACAATATCGTCGATGGTAATCCGGCCCACGAGCCGACCGATTTCATCCACTACCGGAATCGCCTCCAAATCGTATTTCTGCATGATTTTGGCGACTTCTTCCGGTTTTTCGTTCACCCCGACCCGATCTACTTTGGGGATGTAGACATCCTTGATATGTGTGGTCGTCGAGGTGGTCAATAAATCTTTCAAAGACAGCCGACCCTTAAGTTTATCCTCCGCATCGACCACGTAAATGGAGTGTACCCGGGTAACATTCTCGGCCTGGGCCCGCATCTCTTTGACGCAAGTAAGCACAGTCCAGTTTTCTTTCACTTTTACCAGCTCCTTGGCCATGAGTCCCCCCGCCGTGTATTCATCGTATTTGAGCAGGTCGACGATATCCTTGGCATGCTCACGGTCCTCTAGTTCGGAGATAACCTCTTGAATTATTTCGTTGGGCAGCTCGTTGATGATGTCGGCCGCGTCATCGGTATCGAGTTCGGCGATTTCCCCGGCGATTTCCTTGGCGGAAAGGTTGTTAAGAATGCTTTCCCTAACATCATCGTCCAGTTCGGTAAGTACGTCGGAGGTCTTGTCACTCTCCAGCAATTTGATGAGGTAGGTCGCCGCGTCTTCTTCGAGTTCGTCGATAATCTCGGCGATATCGGCATAGTGCAGGTCGTCCATCAGGGTTACCAAATCGGCATCCCTTCGGTCGGCAATCAGCTGTTCGATTTCGCTGACGAGTTCATCTGTTAGTTTGAACGGGGTCATTTATGCACCATTTTATGCGAAGTGGGCAAAGATAGCGCAAAGCGACACGCCTTTCGCATGAATATTCGGTAATTTTTAGGGATATAAATATGTTCGGAGGATGGGTTCTCTGAGAGGGATGCGGACTTTTATAACAATTTGAGAGTTTTCGCTTTTAAGTTCAAATCATGTCCTGATTGAATTTTAGGTGCACGATTTTCTCAAGGCCAATTGGTTTGATCAGTTCGAAATATCCTCTTCAATTTTTTGGGTCAAAAGGATGAAATCCGCGACACTTAATTGCTCCGGCCGTAAGTTGAAAACGGCATCATCCCGAAGGGCATCCGAAAGTTCGAAGGATTTCAGACTATTTCGGATGGTCTTTCGTCTATGGTTAAAGGATGCCTTCACCACCCGGAAGAAGAGTTTCTCATCGCAGGGTAAAGTAAAGTTAGCCTTTCGGACAAGGCGCAACACACCGGATTGCACTTTGGGCGGCGGGTCGAATACCTGCGGATGCACCGTAAACAAGTATTCGGCCCCGTAAAAGGCCTGTACCAAAACGGATAATATCCCGTAGGCCTTGCTGCCTTCTTTTTCGCAAATTCGCTGCGCGACTTCCTTTTGGAACATCCCCGAAAATTCCGGTATTCGGTCCCGCATTTTCAACATTTTGAATACGATTTGGGTGGAGATGTTGTAAGGGAAGTTACCGGTAATCGCGAAGGGCTCGCTGCCAAAGAGAGACGTCAAATCGTAATTCAGGAAATCCCCCTCAATCACCCGAAAAGTGCCATCCCGCTGTAGCACCTTAGGATGTTCCATAGGAAAACTATGGTTAAGGTACACGATAGAATCCGGGTCAAGGTCCATAGCGACCAGAGCTATATCGCGCAAGAGCAGGTACTTGGTCAGAACGCCGGTACCGGGTCCGATTTCGATGACATTTGTATAGCCATTGAGGGAAAGGGTTTCCGAAATTCGCTTGGCAATCCCCTCATCCTTCAGAAAATGTTGGCCCAAGTGTTTTTTGGCTTTTACGGGGCCATCCGCTTTTCTTGATTTTTTTGAAGATTTCTTGTTGTTTTTCTTTTTTCGTTTCCCCATCGTTTTCATGTTCCTATATAAAGCCAAGCAATTTTGCCGGACTCAAGCTCGACCTTTATGCGCTTATATTCAGGCCCCTCGTAGGCATCGGCCAGTTTTAATTCCCATTCTTCCAGTTCGAAGATTTTCCCCGATATTTTTTTAGAGGCGTCGTTGGCTTTGATTAAGACAGGATATCGGCCGTAGGCCTTGGATTCCGACAGTTGATAGCTAGGCAGAATGTCCGCACATCCTTCTAATTTTCTTCCGAAAACCGCATCCTGAACCTTAATGTCGCACAGCGTGCCGTAGGAAAATAGGTACGTCATGAATGTTCGCTGACGATTTCCATTTCCGTTCTGAAGGAAACGAATTGGTTCGGGAACCGTTTTAAGGCTTGTTCGCGCAATCGGTCGGCATCCTCACTATAATATTTTTGAAGGCTTGCGCTATCCGCAACTGTATATTGTACG
>JBAUIP010000323.1:0-4347 GCA_049683055.1 Pricia sp. | reverse complement strand
CAAGACGACCTGGCAAAATGGGCGAAAGCCACCGGCGCGGAAAAGGGCGACCTCATCTGCGTCCTATCCGGGGATGCTCACAAAACCCGCACTCAACTGAGCGCATTACGAATGGAAATGGCAACTCGGCTCGGCCTTAGAAAATCCGACGAGTTCGCACCATTATGGGTCACAGACTTCCCGCTGTTGGAACTCGACGAGGAGACCGGAAACTACCACGCCATGCACCATCCCTTTACCTCCCCAAAACCGGGACAGCTCGAAATGCTCGAAACCGACCCCGGGGCAGTCCGTGCCAACGCCTACGACCTCGTGCTCAATGGCAACGAAATCGGGGGAGGCTCCATCCGGATACACGATAAAAAAATACAAAGTACCATGTTGAAGCACCTGGGGTTTACCCCAGAAGAAGCCAAGGCCCAGTTCGGCTTCCTCATGGATGCCTTTCAATACGGGGCCCCGCCCCACGGTGGCATCGCCTTCGGCCTCGATCGGCTCGTAGCCATCCTCGGAGGCCAGGAAACCATCCGCGACTTTATCGCCTTCCCCAAAAACAACAATGGCCGTGACGTCATGATTGATGCACCGGCGCCGATCGACCAAGAGCAATTGGAGGAATTGGGACTGAAATTGGAGGTTAAAAACTAATGCCCGACCAACTAAAGTCATGGATTTCAAGGTTTTTTAAATGGAGGTACAAAAATGTCTCCCACAAAACCTTTACCTATATCATGAGCGTGGTAGTCGGGCTTTTGGCCGGACTCGCGGCCGTTACCCTGAAGAACACCACCTATTTCATTGAATCTTCCCTTGAGAAGGGCATCCTGTTTTCCAACTACGGCCTCTATTTTGTGCTTCCGATTATCGGACTTACGCTGGTCTATCTTTACGTTAAATTCGTCCACAAACAGCAACTACGGCTCGCGGTATCCTCAATCTTATTTTCGCTATCGAAGGAAAAAGGAATCATCCATCCCAAACAGATTATTACCCGATTGATTACCGCGCCCTTGACCGTAGGATTCGGTGGTTCGACCGGATTGCTAGGTCCCGCTGTAGCATCCGGTGCGGCGATCAGCTCCAACCTAGGCCGGTTGCTGCGCATCAACGACAAGACCCGCTCTTTGCTCATTGCCTGTGCATCGGCCGGTGCCATTGCCTCAATATTCCAGGCTCCCATCGCGGCCATCATCTTCGCCGTGGAAGTGTTCAGTCTTGACCTGACCATGGTCTCGATGCTTCCGCTGTTATTGGCATCGATCTCGGGCGTACTGACCTCCTACTTTTTTCTCGGGAACGAGGTGCTTTTCAGCTATACTATAAGCCAAGCTTTTGAGGTCAAGGATACCTTTTTCTATATCGTCCTAGGCGTGGGAACGGCTTTCGCCTCCATCTATTTTACGAAGATGTATTTCGGTATTATGAAACTTTTTAAACCTTTGAAGAGTCCAAAATACAAGTTGCTCGTCGGCGGATTAGCCATTGGTATCATGCTCTATTTTATTCCGCCTTTATACGGTGAAGGTTTCGGGTTTATCAATAGCTTGTTGCACGACGACCATGTCGCGGCCCTAGGCAAAACGCCCTTTGACGGGTACATCGGAAATATCTGGGTGGTCATCGCCCTCTTGGCGGGCATTACCGTTTTTAAGGCCGTGGCGATGACAACCACCCTGGCGGCCGGCGGGGCGGGCGGGACTTTCATTCCCACTATGGTCATGGGCAGTGCCTTGGGCAATGTCGTCGCCAAAATCATCAATCACTCGGGACTCGGATTCGCCGTGTCCGAAAGTAATTTTACCTTAATCGGTATGGCGGGACTCATAGCCGGTGTTTTACATGCCCCTTTGACCGCCATATTCTTGATTGCCGAGATTACGGGAGGTTATGCGTTGTTCGTACCCCTCATGATCACTGCCTCGATTTCGTATCTTATCACCAAGAATGCCCTCGACTATACCATTTATACCCGCGAGCTGGCTGAGAGTGACAGCCTTCTGACCCACGACAAAGACCGGACGGTGCTTACCTTTATGAAATTGGACGACGTCATCGAAAAAAATTTCAAGAGCGTACATCCCGATATGACACTAGAGGAAATGTTGCACGAATCCGTCTCCAAATCGACCCGGAACATTTTTCCGGTAGTGCATGAAAACGGAGCCTTGGTGGGCATCGTGCTGTTGGACGACATCAGGGAATTCATGTTCGACACCTCCCTGTACCGCTCCACCACCGTAGCCACCTTCATGCACGCCGCGCCGGAGCATATTTTCTACGGAATGGACAGCATGAAAAAAGTGATGCAAAAGTTTCAGAACAGCGGCGCCTGGAACCTTCCCGTCATCAAAGATGGGAAATACTTGGGTTTTGTCTCCAAATCGAAACTGCTGACTGCGTACCGGAGAGAATTGATCAATTTTACGCGATAACTCCATTTTCAACGATGTCGTGAATTCTGATGCTTTTTGTCTTTGGATAATCTTCATCTACGGTCTATAAGTTCAAATTTTCAGTGTTTTCGAGTCCAACAACCGTCTTCCATATCGCATGTTGCCATCCTAACGTCACAAATTTCAGGTTTCTTTTCCCTAACTTTGAACCGCTATGAAATACCTTATCATCTTCGTCGTTCTCGCCTCTTTCGCATCCATCGTATACGGATTTTCCATACAGGAGGAACAGCTCGTTCTGGCCAATAAATTTATCGGCTTCGGGACGGTCGGACTCTTTTTGGTCGCCATGCCACTGTTCTTGATCAAGCACAGCCGGGGCAAAAACATGAAGGATTATATGCTGACGGAAGAAAATATCCTTAAAATGAGGGATAGGGAGAAGAAAAAGGATGCAGAAAAGTAATCCGATTGATCAAAACCAGTTGTTTTACTACACTATACCCGCTCTAGGGTCTTTGCGGTCAGAGCAGTGGAGCAAAGGCGTAAAACTTTAAATTTTCGGCTATTTCGCAAATTGAATTCCACCCGAAATCGGCATCCGTCTATATAAGTAAAAAACAGTATCCCTCAAATACCATTGACGTTCAACTCCACAGATAATTTTGTCCTAAAAACCTCAATTTAAATTCCGCCGTTTCTCAAAAAACCGGTGCAAAAGCGCGCTGGCCTCGTTCTCCATAATCCCCCCCACCATTTCGGTTTTTGGATGCAGTTTTGTTCCCATCACCCCGCACCCCCGTTGCGGGTCGGAGGCCGCATAAACGATTTTCGAGATCTGGCTCCAGTACAAAGCCCCGGCGCACATTTGACATGGCTCCAAGGTGACGTAGAGCGTGCAATGCTGTAGATATTTGCCTCCTAAAAAGTTCGCGGCGGCGGTAATCGCCTGCATTTCGGCATGGGCGGTGACATCGTTCAACTGCTCGGTCAGGTTGTGGGCGCGGGCGATGATTCTTTCCTGTACTACGATGACCGCTCCGATGGGTACCTCGCCCTTTTCATAAGCTGTTTCGGCTTCTCGCAACGCTTGCTTCATAAAATAGGTATCGTCGAAGGGGAGAATCATGTATCAGGTTTCGATACGCAATAGTAGCAAAAAATTACAACGACCGCTTAGTCGGACGAAGAAAATTTCAAGTGGTTTTTCACCGCGATCAAGTATGCCTCGGTACGCTGATTGAGCTTGGCATCATCGACATTCCCAGTTTTTTTTAAAATTCCTTTCCGTAATTTTTTGATGCTCTTCTCCGATAAATCCAGCATTTTGCCAATCGTATCAGGAGACAGTTCGCGCTTTGCAAGTTCTATAATCCGCAACTCGGTCAGCGTGAAGTTCGGTGGTTGATCTGTTTCGGTTTTTTTGGTGGTTTTCATTTTGGATGGTGGTTTTGGTTTTCGAGGTTGGTGTGCTCTGTCTAAGTAAAAAAGGATTGTAGTTTAATAAAAGGCCCCGCTCCACTTCCCCCAAAGTCGGCAAGGCCTTTCTGAAACTGTTTGAAATTTTATTCGAATTCACTTCGTTTTATTTTAGAACTGTGATTGTCGGCCTGTGTACCCTTTTGCCTACAATTTCTTATGAAATCCTGAACTTGCAAGTCCGGATTCATAGGTATTCTTATCGGGTTTTTCTATATCCTCTTGTGGTTTTTCGGCATTTTTAGCCACCTCTATTTCTACTGCTATAGCTTTTTTATCGCTGCCGGGAGAGGCCACGATGGCAAGAACTACAACCGCCAAGGCAAGCAGCATCGATTTTAATAGATGTCTCATAATCTTCGGCGCAGGTCAGTCATTTTTCGTTTCAATGAATGTCAGATACATTGGCCGTCCACATCAGGGGTCGTTGCCGATAGCCAAGGGTTTCGAATACGGCCATCACGGGGTGAATCGA
>JBAUIP010000322.1:0-2054 GCA_049683055.1 Pricia sp. | reverse complement strand
GTATCCTGTGGATTGTTCAATGTTTTCTTCAGTTCCGATAGCTTTTTTTCACTCTCGGTATAAAATTCCCTTACCCCATCGGAGGTAATGGCTTCGATACGGCGTATTCCTGCAGCTACAGCTCCTTCGGAACGGATTTTAAAACTCCAGATATTTCCGGTATTCTTCACGTGGGTGCCACCACAAAGTTCGATGGACTTTCCAAAACGAACAGTGCGAACCGCATCGCCGTACTTTTCACCGAATAGCGCCATAGCACCTTCTTGCATCGCCTGGTCCACCGGTACATTTCGCCGCTCCTCAAAGGGAAGTTGATCTGAAATTCGCTCATTGACGAACCGCTCGACCTGATGCACATCGTCTTCGGAAAGCTTTGAAAAATGGGAAAAATCGAGGCGCAGGTTTTTTGCCTGAACCGATGACCCTTTCTGTTCGACATGCGTGCCCAACACCTCACGTAAGGCTTGATGCAATAAGTGAGTAGCCGTATGGTTCGCTTCCGTCAGTCGCCTCCGTTCTTTATCGACCACCGCCGTAAGGGTAGAGGTCATCTTTTTAGGAAGGTTTTTGGTAAGATGAATAATTTCGTTGTTCTCTTTTTTAGTGTCCAAAATCGGAATACTGTTCCCCGCAACATCCATCAAGTGCCCCGTATCGCCCGCCTGTCCGCCACCTTCGGGGTAAAAGGGAGTCCGGTTAAAGACGAGTTGGTACTGCACCCCTGCTTTCTTTGAGCTGATTTTACGGTATTTCACCAGCTTGACCTCGGCCTCGGTCAGGTCATAGCCAACAAATTCTTGCCCTGGATCGTCGGATACAACCGTCCAATCTTCCCTACTCGTTTTTGAAGCGGATTTTGACCGCCGCTTCTGTTCTTGCATGGCTTGATCAAATCCTGCCTCGTCTAAGGTGTATCCTTTTTCCCCTAAAATTAGGGCGGTCAGGTCCACCGGAAATCCATAGGTGTCATAAAGTTCAAACGCTTTTCTACCGTTGACCTGCCGGCCCTCGGTTTTGGCCACCACCTCATCAAGTAAGACCAACCCTTGTTCCAGCGTATTCAAAAATGAACTTTCCTCCTCCTTAATTACGTTTTCTATAAGCAGTCGTTGCTCCCTGAGTTCCGGAAAGGTATCGCCCATAGACTCAGTGAGCACCTCGACCAATCGGAACATAAACGGCCCTTTGGTGTTCAAAAAGGTAAACCCGTAGCGTACGGCCCGCCGTAGTATTCGACGAATGACGTAACCGGCACCGGTATTACTGGGCAGTTGCCCATCGGCAATGGAAAAGGCCACGGCACGAATATGGTCAGAAATGACACGAATGGCAATGTCGGTTTCGTTGTGCTTCCCGTATTTGGCGCCGGTCACCTGCTCGATCTGACGAATTATCGGCATAAATACATCGGTATCGTAGTTCGATTTTTTATGCTGCAAGACCATACAAAGACGTTCAAAACCCATACCGGTATCTACGTGTTTGGCAGGCAAGTTTTCGAGTTTTCCGTCGGACTTACGATTGTACTGCATAAAGACCAAATTCCATATTTCAACAACCTGCGGATGGTCTTGATTGACCAAGGAAGCTCCAGAAACCTTTGCCTTTTCCGATGCTGACCGTATATCTACATGAATTTCGGAACAGGGGCCACAGGGACCTTGTTCCCCCATTTCCCAAAAATTATCCTTTTTATTGCCAAGTAAAATCCGGTCTTCCGGTACGATTGCTTTCCAAAGGTCAACGGCTTCCTTGTCCATTTCCAGCCCATCCTCTTTACTTCCTTCAAAAACCGACACATACAGACTAGCCTTCTCTACTTTAAGCACCTCGGTCAACAATTCCCAGGCCCAACGGATTGCATCCTCTTTAAAATAATCCCCAAAACTCCAGTTGCCCAACATTTCGAACATGGTATGATGATAAGTGTCTTTACCACATTCTTCAAGATCGTTGTGTTTGCCGCTTACCCGAAGGCACTTTTGGGTATCGGCAACTCGTGGATATTTGAGCTCGGTATTGACGAAGAAAAATTCCTTGAACTGGTTCATACC
>JBAUIP010000321.1:0-3456 GCA_049683055.1 Pricia sp. | reverse complement strand
GAAAAGGGCCATGCTCAGCAATATCAACAGGCTGCCCAAGATGATTTTGTTCTGTTTGGACAGGCCGGGACTCGAGGTCTTTTTCTTACTTTTTGGCTTCGATTTTCGTGCCTTTTTTGCCATTGTTGTTTTCAGGGACTTTTGCTTTAAGGTGGCTAAATTACAAATTTGTCGGGGAAGGGACGTTGAAGGCTTCGAACTGTTGCCAAATTTTCGCTTCTTCCCGGAAATTCGGTTTATTGACTTCAGGTGCGTGTTATCTTGATGTCGATAGGGCTTTTACCGGAAACCCGGAGCCATCAAAAATGATGCGCTTCAAGCGATTTAGAATATTTTGGGCAAGTAGATGATGAGCCCTACAATGATAGCCCCGATGGATACCATCATGACCGCACCGGCGGAAACATCTTTGATCAGACCGATCCTCTTATCGAATTCCGGCTGTATGTAGTCCGAAATTTTTTCGACGGCGGTATTGATGCCCTCCACGCCCATGACCAAAGCGATGGACAAAGTTTGTAAAATCCATTCCGTCGCGGAAATCTGAAAGTAGAATCCCGCTGCGGTCATAACGAGGGCGAGAAACACCTGAACCTTGATACTAGCCTCGGTACGGATCAGCAACAGGGCGCCACGCAAGGCAAAGCCCACACTTTTTATCCTGTTCCTCAAAAAAGATTCCTTAGACATGGGAGATTGTTTCTCGAGATTTTCCGGATTCGGTTCCGTAACAGCTGCTTTTGGCACCTTGTCCAATACAAACGATTTCATGTTGTCGGTTTAGGAGTACAACGCTGCCGGCGCACAAAGATTGCAAAAAACCAAAGGAAAATGTGGTAAGACTCATTCCGTTTCTGGTTGGAGTTCCCGAATCTTTATTCTGAGGGCAGCAAACAAGAGGGTTGTAAACGGACTGAGCCAATTGAAGATGGCGTACATGAAATATTCCCCTGTGCCAACGCCCAATACCCCCGCCTGATAGGCGCCGCAGGTATTCCACGGAATGAGCACCGAGGTGACCGTTCCAGAATCCTCTAAGGTACGGCTCAGGTTCTCGGGGGCCAGGCCTTTGTCGTCGAAGGCTTTTTTGAACATCTTACCGGGAATCACGATAGCCAGATACTGATCACTCGCAATCGCGTTGAGGCCAAGACAGCTCACGACCGTACTGGCGAACAGTCCGAACACCGTGTTGGCGACGGACAGTAAGACCTTTGTGATTTTGGACAGGGCTCCGATACCATCCATAACTCCGCCGAATACCATGGCGCAACAGATAAGATAAATGGTCCATAACATACCGGCCATCCCACCGGAACTAAAGAGCTCGTTCAGGGTCTCGTTGTCGGTGACAATGGCGGTATCCGTCAAAATGGCGTTGAAAATTGCGGAAAATTCGGAACTTTCATCCAATGCTACAAGAACATCCGATTGAAAAATCAAGGCGAAGATGGCGGCCAGCGCTACACCGGTACCTAGGGCGATTAGAGGCTTGGTCTTCAAAAGTATCATAGCGATTACCACAGCTGGAACTATGAACAGGTAGGGGGTCGTATCAAAAGTACGGTCTATGGTGGCCAATAGGGAACTGATATCCGCCGTACCCGTAGTATCCATATTAAAACTGATGATGGCGAATACTGCCAGCGTGACCAGAATGGTGGGTACCGTGGTCAATGCCATATATTTGATATGGGTGAACAAATCGGTACCAGCCATGGCAGGGGCGAGGTTGGTTGTATCACTAAGGGGTGACATTTTATCCCCAAAGTAACCGCCCGAGATGACCGCCCCGGCAACCATTCCCCCCGAAATTCCCAAGGCCGTGCCGATGCCCACCAAGGCGATACCTACGGTTGCCGAGGTCGTCCACGAGCTTCCCGTGGCAATCGATATGATGGCGGCAATAACTATGGATGCGGGCAAAAAAATGGCAGGACTCAACACTTGAAGGCCATAATATACCATAGCCGGAATAATTCCGCTGACCAACCAGGTACCGGCCAAGGCGCCTACAAGAAATAAAATCATAATTGGTATAAAGACACTCTTAAGGTTCTCCCCAATTTCGGTGACCATGGTCTGCACCGAAACTTTGTTGAAAAATCCTACTATAGCGGCAATGCCACCGCCCATCAATAAAATAAACTGGTTGGAATATTCCCCAAGCGCCTCTCCGTCCGCAAAAAATATGTTGTAGGCCAGCATCGCCATTAGAAGTATGACAGGAATAAGAGCTTCCCATATGTTCAGTTCCCTGTTTTCTTCGATATGCTCGTCCTGTATGTCTTTGGTGTCTTGGTCTAAGTCTTTCATCGAGGGCCGGTTTAGGTATCCGGTAATATTACGATTTTGGACCTACTTGTGCAAACGGGTTGAAACGGCGGGAGTGCAAACATCCGCATTGCGTAACGGTAAAACATTCGTATTTTTGTTCTCGTTTTGAACTAGACTTTTTTAACGCCTCTAATCAAAGTGTATCCCTAAATTAAAACTATAGCATGACTAAATATGACGTCGCCATAATCGGCTCGGGACCTGGTGGATATGTTGCGGCCATCCGCTGTGCCCAATTGGGTATGAAGACCGCAATTATCGAAAAATATAGCACCTTGGGCGGCACTTGCCTGAACGTAGGATGCATTCCCTCAAAGGCAATGTTGGATTCCTCCCATCATTACGAGGATGCGGTCAAACATTTTGAGGAACACGGTATCGATATCCCCGGGGAGGTCAAGGTAAATTTGGAAAAAATGATAGGGCGGAAGCAGTCCGTTGTAGACCAGACCTGCGATGGGGTCAAGTTCTTGATGAAGAAAAACGATATCGAGGTTTTTCAGGGATGGGGAAGTTTTAAGGATAAGACCCATATCGATATCAAAAAGGATGATGGAGAGACGGAGACCATTGAAGCTAAGAACATTATAATCGCTACCGGAAGCAAACCTTCAAGCCTACCATTTATCGAGTTGGACAAGGAGCGCATTATCACTTCGACGGAAGCTTTGGAGCTCAAGGAAGTCCCAAAACACATGATCGTTATTGGCGGCGGGGTCATTGGGCTCGAACTCGGGCAGGTCTACAAAAGGCTCGGTGCCGAGGTAACCGTGATTGAATATATGGACAGGATTATCCCATCCTTTGATTCCGCACTTTCCAAGGAATTAATGAAAGTGATGAAAAAACAGAAAGTGAAATTCAACCTTTCGCATAAGGTCAAATCCGTTGAACGCAAAAAGGACGAAATTATCGTCAAAGCGGACAACAAAAAAGGTGAGGAAGTGGAGTTCAAGGGCGATTATTGCCTTGTTTCCGTAGGTCGTCGGCCCTACACGGAAGGCTTGAACGCCGAAGCTGCCGGTGTGAAAATCGATGATAAGGGTAGGGTAGAGGTCAATGACCATTTACAGACCGCCACCTCCAACATCTACGCCATCGGTGATGTTATTCGAGGGG
>JBAUIP010000320.1:0-2106 GCA_049683055.1 Pricia sp. | reverse complement strand
GACGGAAAACTCGTTTTGGAACCGACCTACGATGCCATCAAGGATGTCAAAAATGGACATGCCAAGGTCGAGAAAGGGGAATCATGGGGAATGATTGACGTCAGCGGGAAAGAAATAATTCCCACGGAATATGAAGATATCGGCAATACCTGGTCGCCCAACGGGGTCTTCGGAAAGAAGGATGGTGTCTACGGTATCGTTCACAATGGAGGCTTTAGCCCCATCGAGGGGGCCACCGATGTCTGGAATTTCCACGGGGATGCTCAGCTCACCTACGCCGAAAAGAATAAAAAAATCGGCTTTGTCGACAGCAGCGGAAAGTGGGTCATAGAACCCCAATTCGACAAGGCGAGGGCTTTTTCCAACGGAATGGCTCCCGTCGCCAATGGTAAGCAGTGGGGCTTTATTGACGAAAAGGGAGAAATGGTCATCGAACCCCAATACCGTGATGCGGAAGTCTTTTCGGAAGGCGGTATGGCGCCCGTGAAAGATAAGGACTGGGGTTTTATCAATACCTCTGGGGAACTGGTCATTCCCATGGACTATGACATCACCGCCGGGCTGGCATTCTTGTCAGGAAAGAACGAAAAAGGTTTCAGCAATGGCCTCGCACGGGTCAAGACCAAAAAAGGATGGGGCTTTCTCGATAAAAACGGGAAGTTGCTCGGGGATACCTGGTTTGAGAACGCGGAGCCCTTCGAGTCCGTCGACTAGTGTCTGCCGGCACCGACTTTACCGCAGGTGTTTTCACCATTTTCCAATATTTTTCCAACCTACTTATGAAACCTGAACTCTCGATGATATAGGAAAATGAAATTGGTACTTCCTTTTTTCGAATTCGTTGGTCCTCCGGAACCTAGCACCTCTTAATGTGCTCAAAATTAAGCTGCAAAATCCATTATAATCATCAAGAAATCCTTAACTTTTATTTAGAATTAATCGATAGCGGTGAAATACTGGTTTTCTGGTATTTTACAACATCCTATCTATTAGTACATTTATATCATGATGAAAGAAAAGGCGGAAAAGCAAAAATTCGCATTGGTCACTGGAGGGTCCCGGGGCATCGGAAGGGCGGTCTGCCTTCAATTGGCCAAGGATACCGACTATCACATCCTTATCAACTATTATAGTAACGAAACCGCTGCCCAAGAAACCTTAAAATCGGTCGAGGACGCCGGTGGACAGGGAGAACTCCTGCCTTTCAACGTCGCGGACGCCGCCAATGTGAAATCCGCTTTGGATGAATGGCATGAGAACCATCCCGAGGATATTATCGAGGTCGTCGTCAACAATGCCGGCATTACCCAAGACGGAATGTTCATGTGGATGAAAGCCGAAGATTGGACGCGCGTTATCGACACCAGCCTACACGGTTTTTTCTACGTGACCAATCACCTAATCCAAAAGCTACTGGTGAACAAATATGGGCGGATTATCAACATGGTATCCGTATCGGGGCTCAAAGGTACGCCTGGCCAGACCAACTATTCTGCCGCGAAAGGGGCAGTTATCGGGGCTACCAAGGCCCTAGCGCAAGAGGTTGCCAAGCGGAATGTCACGGTGAACGCCGTCGCTCCGGGATTTATAACTACGGACATGACGCAAGCTCTTGACGAGAAGGAACTGAAAAAGATGATACCCGCCAACCGTTTTGGCACTGCCGAAGAAGTGGCGCATTTGGTATCCTTTTTAGCATCCGAAAAGTCCGGATATATTACTGGGGAAATTATCAACATTAACGGGGGAATTTATTCATAGATTGACCGGCGCCGTGCGACGACCGAGTTGATTTGGCGGGGCAATGTTAAGAATCCTCTCAACCGGGCAATTTAGACGAAGAAATTCCGTTAGAATCCCAAACTTTAGTATCTTGAATATCTACTAAACAAGCATCGGGGCAGCATGAACAGAGTAGTAATTACGGGTATGGGCATCTATTCCTGCATCGGGCAGAATCTCGATGAGGTCAAGACTTCGCTATACGAAGGGCGGTCGGGCATCGTCCACGATTCCGAGCGTGAAGGCTTCGGATACCGCTCCCCCATCACTGGCCGGGTAGATTTGCCGGACCTAAAATCCCAAGTATCGAGAAGGCAACGGGTC
>JBAUIP010000319.1:0-1994 GCA_049683055.1 Pricia sp. | reverse complement strand
TTGTAGCACTTTGGCATCTAGAAATTCCTTTAGTTCTTTTCGGGTCATCCTCACGCTACCACCTCTTTGTTGACGATCATTCCGTCGACCATGGTCAGCTTCCGGTCGGCCATTTCGGCCAGTTCCCCGTTGTGGGTGACGATGACAAAGGTCTGCCCGAACTCGTCACGGAGGTCGAAAAAGAGTCGGTGCAGGTTGTCCGCACTTTCGGAGTCCAGGTTGCCGCTGGGCTCGTCGGCAAAGATGACCGAGGGGTCGTTGACCAGTGCGCGGGCCACGGCGACACGTTGCTGTTCACCGCCGGAGAGCTCGTTCGGTTTATGGCCGTAGCGCTTCGAAAGTCCCAAAAAATCCAACAGTTGCTTGGCTTTCGCTTCCGCTTTGGACTTTTGCGTGTTTTTGATGAAAGCGGGAATACAGACATTTTCAAGGGCCGTAAACTCCGGTAGCAATTGATGGAACTGAAAGATAAAACCGATGTGCTCGTTTCGGAAACGGGCCAAGTCCTTGTCCGACAGGGAATTGGTCGCGACGCTTTCGATAAGCAGCTCACTCTCCTTCGGGTTCGATGGCCCATCCAGCGTACCTAAAATCTGCAGCAGCGTGGTCTTACCTGCCCCCGAGGTTCCGACGATCGACACAATTTCCTTCTTTTGTATATGAAGGTCCACCCCCTTCAATACCTGCAAATCCCCATAAAATTTTTGGATGTTCTTGGCCTTGATCATATGGCTGAAATTGGGATGAATGACTAAATTTACATCCTTAGAAAATCCAAAAATACTAAAACTATTGTCGAAGACGGACGAACTTGTTCCAGTTCTACCTGAAAACTAAATCTTGTTATTTACAGGTTTAAATCCGTATTTTTGTTTACCATTTTCTAACATTTAATAAACAAAATATAATAAGCCTATGGGCCCCTATAAAAATCTTGAGGAATACAATATTGAAATCACCAACGATGTCAAGAAAAGCTTTGCCAAAATCATCACCGAACTGGGAGAGGATGTGGAACGGGATGGGTTGCTAAAGACCCCCGAAAGAGCGGCCAAGGCGATGATGTTCCTGACCCAGGGGTACCAACAAGACGCGGTCGAGATTTTGAAAGGGGCCATGTTTGCCGAAGCTTATGACGATATGGTCATTATTAAGGATATCGAAGTATACTCCCATTGCGAGCATCATATGGTGCCGTTCTACGGGAAGGCACACGTCGCCTACATTCCCAACGGACATATCGTTGGTCTCAGCAAAGTGCCACGGGTGGTCGATGTATTTGCCCGCCGGTTACAGGTTCAGGAGCGGCTGACGCACGATATTCTTGAATGTATCAACGACACCTTAAAACCGAAGGGCGTGGCGGTGGTTATCGAAGCATCCCATATGTGCATGATGATGCGGGGAGTGCAAAAACAGAATTCCGTCACGACGACATCAGGATTCCGGGGGCAGTTCGAGAAAATCGAGACGCGGAACGAGTTTTTAAAGCTAATCAGTTCGAATCTTTCCTAACCTACCTATTTTTGGCACCGGAATTGCTTTTCCATAAGAAAATCTCTAATTTTCCCTATGGACTATCCGAAAGACAACAAATACAAAAAGCTGCTGCTCGGCCTGCTGTTCGACGGTATCGGAATGCTTTCTTTTTCCATCGTCGGCATCGGAGAATTTTCCGACATCATCTGGGCCCCGGTCGCCGGATGGCTGATGACCCGAATGTACAAGGGAAAAATCGGTCAGGGCGCGGGAGTATTTACCTTTATTGAAGAAATCCTTCCCGGGTTCGATGTGATTCCCTCTTTTACCCTCATGTGGCTCTACACCTATGTCTTCAAAAAATCCTCTGAAAATAGGACCATTGAAGTAGATTCGAACTAAAAATCCGCTTTGGGTTTTAGCAAATTAGGGCTATTGTTCTCCCACAGCCGCATTCGATAAATTGTCCAAGGCACCGGTAATAGTGGTCAAAACCTCTTCATTCTCTGTAATAC
>JBAUIP010000318.1:0-2866 GCA_049683055.1 Pricia sp. | reverse complement strand
GATCGGGCTCGTCATGAACGATGAGGAACTGATTCAAAGAGCGCTGTATGGTCTTAAAGACGCTCCACTTAATACGGGCGAAAAAGATAATGACGGCGGATTTATTTATTCGGAGGATGGAAAAGCGGGTTTTTTAGCGAATCTCGACGAACCTTTTTCTCCCGATGGATATTATACGGAAGGCCCGTACTACCAACGATATGCCATGTACCCATTTTTGATTTTTGCGGAGGGACTTCACAACGTTCGGCCCGATTTGAAAATTTGGGAGCACAAGGATAGCGTGTTGTTGAAATCCGTCAACACTTTGATCCAACTTTCCGATGCCGACGGCGAGTTTTTCCTGTTGAACGATGCGCAAAAGGGAATGTCCTACTACTCCAGAGAACTGGTTACCGCGGTCGATATCGCCTATCATTACGGTGGGCATAATCCGGAATTACTGAGCATTGCCGAAAAACAGGGTCGCGTACTTTTGGACGATTCCGGTCTAGCTGTGGCAGTAGGTGTTCGAGACGGGGAGGCAATTCCATTTGAAAAAAAATCCATCAACCTGACGGACGGTTCCGATGGAAAGCAGGGAGGCGTAGGCATCCTTCGTTATGGTGATGAGGAATTGACGCTAGTATTCAAATATGCCGCCCAAGGCCTTAGCCACGGCCACTACGACAAACTATCTTTTTCATTGTTTGAAAAAGGCGATGAAGTTTTACAGGATTATGGCCTGGCCCGTTTTGTCAACATCGAACAAAAAGGCGGCGGCAATTATCTGAAAGAAAATACGACTTGGGCCAAACAGACCATTGCCCATAATACGCTCGTACAGAACGAAACATCCCATTTTGAGGGAGAATATGAAATCGGAAGCCAGCACTATTCCGAACTCCACTTTTTCGATGCCTCCGACAGTGAGGTAAAAGTGGTCAGTGCCAAAGAAAGCAACGCCTATCCCGGTACGGAAATGCACCGAACCATGGCGATAATCAAGACCGGGGGACTCGAAAAGCCCTTCCTTTTGGATATTATGAGAGTGACATCCGACCAGCAAAACCAATATGACCTTCCTTATTACTTTATGGGACAGGTGATGCAGACGAATTTTGAGTACGAAACACCATCCTCCTTAAATATCCTAGGTAAGGAAAACGGCTACCAACATCTCTGGTTGGAAGGCACTGGAAGTCCTTCTTCTGAAAACGCGAAACTGTTATGGATGAACCAGGGCAAATTCTATTCCCTGACCAGTACCATCCAAAACAACGACGAACTGCTCTTTACCCGATTGGGCGCCAACGACCCGGAGTTCAACCTACGCAGGGATGCGGCTATCATGATTAGAAGAGAGGACTCCCGAAACACAGTTTTTGCATCCATCATCGAACCGCACGGCAGTTACAGTCCCGTATCCGAATTTTCGGTCAATTCGAACAGCGCGATACAAAACCTCAAGATTGTTCAGGACACAGCGGATTACACGGCCGTAACCTTCGAAGATTCCGCTGAAAATACCCATACCTTTATTATATGCAATACGGATGCATCCGACTCAAAAGAACATCAGTTAAATAGTAACGATAAGGAATACCGCTGGTCGGGCCCTTATTATTTCAAATAAAAATAGACAAGCATTATGAAACGATTTAGTGAAAAGTACATCATCGCAAAAGAGCTGGAATGGGAAGAACTTGGTGGAGGCGTATCCAGAAAATTTTTGGGTTACGATAACCAGATCATGATGGTAAAAGTTAAATTTGAGAAAGGAGCATTAGGTTCCCCACATCAACATTTTCACACACAAGCTACCTACTGTGTTTCAGGAAAATTCGAATTTGAAATCGACGGGGAAAAGAAAATTGTAGAAGGCGGAGATGGCGTTTACATTGAACCCAATCTACTCCATAGTGCAGTTTGTCTGGAAGAAGGGATGCTGATTGACGTATTTAGTCCTGTTAGGGAAGATTTTTTAAGTGGTGATGGGGTTTCTTATTTTGGAGATAAAAAGTAATACTAAAAAAACGCCAGTCCAATTCGGAGAGGTTTCATCATGAAGCAAATTGGTTTGAGATTCCCGATAATAGCATAATCCAAAGAATATGAACAATAAGTTAGCAGGAAAAAATGTACTCATCACCGCAGGAGCCCAGGGAATTGGCGAAGCGATTACCCGACAATTTATAGACAACGGTGCCCATGTTGCCATCCACTATTTTTCAAGTTCCGATACTGCCGACCAACTGACCGAATATGCTAAAAGCAAAGGGCAAAGGGCGGTTGCCATAAACGGAGACCTTACAAAAGAAGCTGACGCGAACAATCTCGTTGAAAAAACGGTAAAAGCATTGGGTGGTTTGGATATATTGATAAATAATGCCGGTTCACTTGTAGATCGTAGAATGCTAAGTGAAATGGAACTGGAATTTTGGCAAAAGGTAATGGACATCAACCTCACCTCCATGATGTTCGTAACAAAGGCCGCAGTTTCCCATCTTGCCAAAAACAAGAACAGCAGCATTGTCAATTTGGCCTCGCTTGCAGGGCGCAAAGGGGGGCACAACGGTTCGCTCGCGTATTCCACCAGCAAAGGGGCCATACTTACTTTTACGAGAGCGCTCTCTTCAGAATTGGGACCTAAGGGCATACGGGTCAACGCCGTTGCACCAGGCCTTATTCTTGGGACTTCATTTCACGATACCCACACGACGAAAGAATCAGCGGCGGAGACCACGGCAGGCATTCCGATCCAACGGGCAGGTAATGCCGATGATGTAGCACGGGCGGTCGTATATCTAGGCTCCGAATACGATGGTTTTATTACAGGCGCTACCTTAGATATAAACGGAGGGGTCTACAACATGTAGCTTAGTAT
>JBAUIP010000317.1:0-2014 GCA_049683055.1 Pricia sp. | reverse complement strand
CTATATAACTGATGGCTTGGCCAACGGTGGCGATATTCTCGGCTTGATCATCGGGAATCTGGATATCAAATTCCTTTTCGAATTCCATGATAAGTTCAACAGTGTCCAGAGAGTCTGCTCCCAAGTCATTGGTAAAGCTAGCCTCTGATACTACTTCGTTCTCGTCAACGCCCAATTTATCGACTATGATAGCCTTAACTCTTGATGCAATGTCTGACATAATAATATTGGTTTTAAATTTTAAATTGATGGCAAAAGTAAAAATTTTTGATGTAATAATACTATTTGCCGATAAAATGTAGTGTAATTTAATGATTTATAGGATAGGATGGATGATTTAAATGGATGAATTTGGAATTGGGGTGCAATTGTAGGTATTTTGCCCCGATCCTTAGGGACGGTACTAAAAACAGCTATATTAATCCGGATGCTATCGTGAAAACCAAAAATATCGTCTTGTTTGCCTCCGGTTCCGGCTCCAATGTTGAGAATATCGTACGCTATTTCCAGGAGAACCCCGAGGTTTCCGTATCCGCCGTCCTGACCAATAAAAAGGATGCTTTTGTGCTGGAACGCTCTGACAGATTAAAGGTCAGTGGATTATATTTCAATCGAAATGCCTTTTACGCCACGGACTGCATCCTAAACATTTTGGATGCACTCCAGCCGGACCTTATCGTACTCGCCGGATTCCTCTGGAAAATCCCCTCCAAAATGATTCAGGCGTATCCCGATAAAATTATCAACATCCACCCCGCCCTGCTCCCCAAATACGGCGGAAAAGGGATGTATGGCAACAAAGTTCATCAAGCCGTCAAAGCCGGCGGAGACACCGAAACCGGAATCACCATCCACTACGTCAACGAGGAATACGATGAGGGCGCCATCATCCATCAGGCAAAAACTGCTATTTCTCCGGAAGATTCCGTTGATGACATCGTCAAAAAAATCCACGGGTTGGAGTATGAACATTTTCCAAAGGTCATCGAACGCATCCTAACCGAAAAAGGATAGACTGCCATGGCCAAAAAACAACAGTTCTACACCGTCTGGAAAGGCAAACGCCCCGGCATCTACGACAGTTGGGCGGATTGCAAGGCCGCCATCACCGGAGTCAAGGGCGCCCAATACAAATCCTTCCCCACCTTCGCTGCGGCCAAAAAAGCCTACAACGGTAACTACGAAGAATACAAGGGAAAGAAAAAAACCGATCCCTCGCTCACCCCCGAACAACTCCTAAAATTCGGGACCCCCAACTACCACTCCATCTCCGTCGACGCCGCCTCCAGCGGAAATCCCGGAGTGATGGAATATCAGGGTGTCGACACCAAGACCGGCAAAAAACTCTTCCGGCAAGGTCCCTTTCCCCAAGGTACCAATAACATCGGCGAATTTCTAGCCATTGTTCACGGCTTGGCCTTCCTCAAACAGAACAACAGCGACCGCATCATCTACACCGACAGCCGCACGGCCATGAGCTGGGTACGCAAGCAACACTGCAACACCAAACTCAAGGAAACAGCGAAAAACAAGGCTCTTTTCGAGTTGATTCGTCGCGCCATCGCTTGGCTTAAGAACAACTCTTACAATACCCCTATCGTCAAATGGGAGACTAAGGCCTGGGGAGAGATTCCTGCTGATTTTGGGCGGAAGTGATTTTCAAGGCAATTCCCATTGGTTATAAATGCTGAAGGTCCCAGTTAAAAAATCGCCCTAGTCGAGGATATCTGTTGTATCCTGTTTCTAGGGCGATTCTACTTGGGGCAAAATAAAGGCTGTAGCTAGGGAATCTTCCTGCCGGTGAGACAGTATTTATAAACGTATTCCGCTAGCGGTGTAGGGTACGACATCCAATTTCGCACCGAACCCGACTACCGGGTCTTCAAATAAAATTTGTTCGTCACAAAATTGGCCCGATTCTGCTTGGTTCCGGCGGTACAGATCTCGAAACCGGCTTGGATGCTGGTCATGTAGTTGTCGTCGGACATCCAGCCCCAGTTGACGGAGGAATCTA
>JBAUIP010000316.1:0-2802 GCA_049683055.1 Pricia sp. | reverse complement strand
CTGCGCGATCAATTCGGTCACGGCGTCGTTTTTAAGAAATTGAAATTTGTTCGAACTATTGATCGAGCCAAGTGCCTCGTTCCTCAAATTTGAATTCTTGAACTTTATCCGGACAATCAGATTTTTGATCTCTTGGGACAAAGTATCCGGTTGTTGGCCAACATATTTAAGCGAACTTTGCAGCGACATTATATTGTTATTATACCGGACAATGGCACTATCCAACACACTCAGATTGGTGTGCAGCTCTTCGTACAGACTCTCATATATTTTTTCTTGAACTATCCTGTTCTTTCTTGTTTCGTTCAAATCGTTGATTTTCCAAGCGATCAATATACCGATGACGATGAGCAGTATTTCCCCAAGGGCGTATACCAGATAGTTTTTGAGTTTTCCTGTATTCAATGATTTCTGCCTGATTTTTCTGAATAACATCATAACCTGGTATTAAATGATTATTTTAAAATTCGTATTTCAATAACCATTCATTATTGTCGAGATTATTAATGATCATGAGGTAGTCGCCCCCCTCGAAGCGGTCGTCCGCCTGGTGGCGGCCCATGCCGTTCTTCTTCAAACTCGCCCATCAGGCAGCGGGGCACATAAGGATAGGTGTCCGTTACCACATAGGCATAGGTTCCGTTTATCTCCGTGCCGTTACACGCATCTAGGTCGCCCAGTCCCTCCACATACTCCCAGTCCGATACGAAAGTGCCATCCGGCGTGCTATTTTCAATGGGAACATCCAAATACTGTCCCGGCCGGTCATAGGAGCAGTCCTCTCCTTCACGGTTTTCATCGTACAATCTGAAACTGGGGGTGTAGGCACCACTTTTGGAATAGTAGATGGAAAATCCGTCTTTTGCGAAACCGATATGTACGAGGTCCTCTCCCGTATCGAATTTATCTATCATCGAAGTAGGTGTTCCGTGGTAGTGGTAGGCTCCTGTTGGCTGTACGTGGGCATTGTTAAAATCGAGCCCCATAGCTATGAGGTCTTGTTTTGCTTCCACCCGATAATTCTCCCCGCTTTCGCATAGTACCATCTCTGCGGTTTCCGGTTCAAACTTGATTCCGTTCAAGGCGACACCAGGCTCGCGCACCCATTTTGACTCCCCAATAAATTTGGGGTTCAAAGGCAATGTATACGTTCTGTTCTGCGCCTTGATCGTGTTTGGGTTTCCATCATTGGGAAATATTCCTGTTTTATGGTTGGGCAAGGCGTTGGTCACTATTTCACGGGTGTCGCCTTCGACCGTTACCACTGTCTTGGTTCCGTATTGTTCATCCTCAAGGATGTAGGAACCAAAATAGTCAACAGAACCGTACGTATGGATGGCATCATCGTGAGCGTGGCCGCTAGTATCATGTGTATGCACGGCAGTGGTTGCCTTATTTTTGCAACCCGTGGTAGCAAGTAGCATGACAGCAATGACCAATAGGTCATGAAGTGTTTTTTTCATATCTATATTTTTATTTCGCTGTACGTTACTGCTGCAACTTTCTACCCGCTGAAACACTGATCATCATGGCTATGAACCATAAATAATCGTTATCCGGGAATCTCGGGACTTTCATTTTGTGAAGCGATTCGGATGGGTCTAAGCTCCGCTACTAAGGCAAAAGCCACCGCTGTAAGGATAAAGGCAATCAGAAAAAGGATGTTTTCGGAAATATCCGCCTTACTTTTGCTTACCTCCACAAACTTATTGTCGTTTGCCACCAAAGACAGGGTGTAGTCGTTAGCACTGTCCAAAACGAATTGTTCTTTCGTAAACCCTTTCTTGAAAAGCAACAATGCACTTTGGCTTTTATGGATATCGTTAAAGGCGGTGTTCTTTACCCGGACGGATCGTACATCCGAAGGGATTCCGAACACCTCAAAAACCACTTTGGTCTCATGGCCCAGTTTGACGATGCCCTGCACCAAGGTCATTCCATCACCATCGTTAAAGCGAATCTGGAGATTGTTCTTGATATGCTCCAGTACCATCTGTTGGAATTCCTCGGGGGTTTTGTAAGGCGTTTCGGAAAAATGGGTCTGTATTTCCTGTTGGAAAGCGGTCAATGACGCGCTGATCTGTAAGACCCAAGAGCCGTTCTCTTTTTCCACCAGCATAGTGGTCGACGTACTGGGACTGTGGGCAAAGCTTGCCATTGATAACAGTCCCGCAAATAGTACTAATAGATACTTTTTCATTTTCTTGTTTTTTAGTTGACGTAAGCCCCTTGCAGGCCGTTGACAAAATTGATGTTTCCGGCCTCGTTCCCATTAATTGACGTAAGCCCCTTGCAAACCATCGATAAAATTGTTGTTTCCGGCCGCATCTACATGGTAGTGATATCCTCGCGTATCATCGGAGTGGCCTCGCAAATCGTCCAAATCAGTGGGAGAATCGCCATTGGCATCCTCCAAAGCATATATTCCGAAACCGTCCAGTGCGTAGCCGATTAGGGCGGCATGCCCATCGTCCTGTGCTATTTGGGTTCCGAATCCGGTGGCTGCATGGTAGTGATAGCCCTGATTGACATTGATATGGCCGCCGGCATCATCGATGGGGGCGAGAGTATAGGCTCCCAAAATATTGTCCACGGGCGCGGGAGCGGAAAATTCGATACCGTTCAAGGCCACGCCGCGGGTCGAAGGGGCTGCATTGCCTTGCCCGCCGGGGCCCCCACCGGGGCCTCCCCCACCCGTAGTAAATAGAACTGGACTATCCTGAATAACGGGGGTTACCGGTATCGTCCAGGTTTGGCTCAGATCGGTAATATATGAGGGTAGGCATTCGACACAGAAGTTTT
>JBAUIP010000315.1:0-2154 GCA_049683055.1 Pricia sp. | reverse complement strand
GGCAAGGGCAAGGCGCAAGCTGTGTCCGATGGTTTTGGAAATGCGCTTTCGTCCATTTTGGACGCGAACATTACCACCGGTCTGACCGCTATTATCCTCTTCGTGTTCGGATCCGGACCGATCAAAGGTTTCGCCACGACCCTGCTTATCGGTATCGTGACCTCATTGTTTACCGCTATTTTCATCACCCGTTTGCTGGTGGATTGGTATCTCAGCGGAAGGACAAGGCGTTTGGATTTCTCTACGGCCCTAACTAAAAACCTGTTCCAGAACATCAATATCGACTTTTTGGGCAAACGAAAGATTGCCTATGTGGTTTCCACTATTCTGGTAGCCGTGGCCTTGGTATCCTTATTCTTTGTGAACGGACTGCAGCAAGGCGTCGATTTTGTGGGCGGGCGTTCGTACCAAGTACGTTTTGAGCAAGCGGTGAACCCCTCGGAAATCGCCTCCGAGCTGAACGATGTTTTCGGAAGCGGTACCAATGTCAAGACTTTTGGTGAGGACAATCAGATTAAGATTACCACTCCCTATAAGGTAGATGTTGAGGGTATCGAGGTAGACGATGAAATTCAGACCAAGCTATATACTGCCCTGCAAAAATATTTGCCGGATGGTACCAGCCAAGACCAATTTAGGGTCGGTAGTGGAGGCAGGTCCATCGGAATCTTGCAATCGGTCAAAGTTGGGCCCACTATTGCAGATGACATTAAGAATAACGCTTTCTTGGCCATTATCGGTTCATTAGCCGTGGTGTTCCTGTATATTTTGCTTCGGTTCAGAAAATGGCAGTTTTCGCTTGGGGCCGTCACTGCGGTGTTCCACGATGTGTTGATTGTTCTGGGGATTTTCTCTTTGTTCGGCACCATCATGCCCTTCAATATGGAAATCGATCAAGCGTTTATAGCGGCCATACTGACCGTTATCGGATACTCCTTAAACGATACTGTGGTCGTCTTTGACCGCATCCGTGAAATCATCGCGGAAAAGGGATGGCGTTCCGGTGAGAATACCAATCTGGCCCTGAACAGTACCTTGAGTCGAACTTTGAATACCTCGCTGACCACTTTGATTGTATTGCTTGCGATATTTATTTTTGGCGGTGAATCGCTACGTGGCTTTATGTTCGCCATGATTGTGGGTATCATCGTAGGTACCTATTCTTCGGTCTTCATCGCAACTCCGGTGATGTACGATACCTTGAAGAAATCGACCAAAGTCGGCGATATGAAAAAGGAGAAGCCGGTCAAGCCTGTCCAGAAGAAGGCGGTGAAAGCTTAAAAGAATTCAAATTGAATCAGATAATACCCGAAAAGCTTTTCTAGCTGGTCGGGTTTTCTGTTTTTAGGATTTGCCCGATGGAACCGGACGGTGTCATTTGCAGTTCGTATACATATTGGGGTTCGAGTCCCGATTCCTTTCTGTGGGATACAAAAACGATGGTAGTTCTGCTTTCTTCGGCAAATTGGTTGACCAAGTCTACGAACAGGCTGGCACTCGCATCGTCGAGCCCGGCCGTCGGCTCATCCAAAATCAATAAAGGAGGATGCTTTACCCTGGCACGAGCGCACATCACCAAACGTTTTTGACCCGTCGATAGGTCTTGAAAAAGACGGTCTTTTGCCTCTGAAAGCCCGATAAGTTGCAGCCATTGTTTGGCCAGTCGAAGCTGCACCTCTGTGGGTCTGACATAAAGACCGATAGAATCGTTGAGTCCTGAAACTATCATACTCTCGACGGAGTGATAGCCCGTAAATTGATCCGTCATTGCGGGGGTAAAGTAGCCAATGTTTTTCTTGATGTCCCAAATACTCTCCCCGCTTCCTTTTTTACGACCAAAAATGTAAAGTTCTTGTCCGTAGCCCTTTGGATTTTCGCCGGTAATCATGGTAAGGATGGTCGTTTTACCACTACCGTTTTTACCTCGGAGCTCCCAAAACTCACCCCTTCGTATGATCCAATTGATATTTTTGAGGATGGGCTTATCCCTATAGGATACATTGACCTTATTTAAATCAATGAGAATATCACCCCCAAAATCCATTGACTCCGGAGATAAGGGAATTTCTCCTTTGAATTTAACCGCTTTCCGGTTTCCACCAATCATCCCTCCATATTTTACATCCACCAGTTCCTTACCATCGAGCTTAAGGA
>JBAUIP010000314.1:0-10103 GCA_049683055.1 Pricia sp. | reverse complement strand
CGTAGAGGGGTTTGCCCAAAAATTTCCCGTAGAGGTCGTGGGCGGCCAAGTCCAAGGCGCAAAGGGCGAAGTTGGATAGATTTTTTCGGGCGAGAAAGTGATGGAAGTCCGCCGGTTTATTAAACGGATAGCTTTCGATATTATCTCGAAGGGCCTCGATTTCCGCAGTAAGGCTTTCCATCGTTATTTGATAGTAGGGATTGGAGGTGGTCTCGCCGAAACCCGTTTGGCCATCCTTTGATAGAGAAACGATTAAAGTATCCTGAAAATCATGGGACTCACGGGAAATGCTAAAGGTGTGTTTAAGGGGTAGAGTGTACTTTTGGAGCGTTAATTGCATTCGTTGATTCGTTTCCGCTAAGATACAAAAGTCGAAGCCTGTACCTTGTAGGCAGCGGAAATTTCCGGTAGAATCCATTAAAAAAACCGGCCCTGCTTGATGAACAGGTACCGGTTTTTTTAGAATCTGTTGCAGTCAGAAATTCCAATATCAATACTGGTGAACACTGCCCGATAGGGACTTTTTGTTCTCTACCTTCGGCTCCCCCGAATAACCGATGTTGCCGCCACTGCTGGCGTCTGCGGTCAGCGATTCGGATACCTTAATTTTCATATTTCCCCCGCTGCTAGCGTCGGCGGTACAAATTTTGGTCTGTAAATCATCGGCGTCGATGTTGCCTCCGCTGCTGACGTCTACGTCGGCCCGGTCGGCTTCGCCCATAATGGTAAGGTTTGCTCCGCTACTAGCGTCTACGTCCAGCTCATTGGCCATTAGCTCTAAGTGGAGCAGGGCACCGCTGCTGCCATCGACCTCCAGATCATCGCTTTGGATGGTGCTTTCCGTTCGCAGGTGCGAGCCGCTGGAACCCTTCAGAGCTGTAACCTCCGGTAGGGTAATGCGGATATTCTTTGTTGCGTTCCCGATATTTTCGCGGGCGTGGATTCGGAGTTTACCGTCCTTGATGTCGGTAGCAATCAAGTCTATTACGTTCTCGTCCGCTTCGACCTCGATGCTGAAATCGTCGGCTTGGGTAACGTAGGCCATCAGTCCTTCCGAGACGGATACCTCTGTGAAATCACCGGAAATCTCCCGGGTTTCGGAAACTACTTTCCCGTTTCCTTTTTTTCCGGTTCCAAAATCCCCGATGTTGATATCGAACCCGCAGGACGATAAAAATAAGGTCAGTAAAAAAGCGATTGCAATACGTACTAATGTGGTCATAACTGTTGTTTTTAGGTCCGCCCGAAAGCGGAGTGATTAATGATTGATGTAAAGATGTTTCTATTGTTTTCTTTTTGCTATTGTTTACTACCCAATTGTCGAATTATAGGGTTGAATCGTTCAAATCGATGTTTACGCCTTCGCGGTCGATATTGATTTCGTTGTCGTCATCGTTTTTATTTTCCTTGGCTCTTACATTCACGCCGTCTTCTCCGATTTTTACTTTTAAGGATTCGCCATCTTCTTGAATATCGATATCTATTCCATTTTCATTGATAATGATTTTGTTGCGTTCGGTATCCTCATCCTCGTTGGCATCCTCATCATCTTCCTCCACTATTTCGGGACATTCCTGGCACTCCAGATTACCGTTTTCGTCCACCATCCAAGTGAAATCCGCCAAATCACATCCGCCCAAATTCCGATCATTATCGAAGTGGAAGCGCCAGCAGCGGTAGTCCGATTCGTTCCGGAAATTCAATAGCATCCCCTCGGGAAGCGCCAGATTGACCCGAACTTCTTGGTCCATCATTTTGTTGCCGCGCGCTGTAGTGATATAATCGTTGAGAAACAAGGTATTCCCGTCCACTTCATAATCATAGATAATGTCCGCAGCCAAGGCATCGGCGCGTTCAAATGACGGTCCGTCGGATTCCTTGATGATTTCAATATGGGCGAGGGAATCGCGGGAAGTTTCCAGATAGATGTCGATGTCATCGAGTACTAAAACCTCCTCACCGGCTTCGTTGCGACTGATGGTACGGCCGTCGGCCATTTCTACCTTCCGCCTGTTGCGATAGGCCCGGTCATAGGATGCGATTTCGATGGTCAAGGTGTCCGTCATATCTTCAAAAGCCAGTTCATCGTTGACCTCAATGGCCCCGGAATACGCCCGGGCGGTGGCTTGTTGGACACCAAAAACTATGAGCAAAATGATGGATATCAACCATAGCCCGAGCAGGGAAAATTTGGCAATCCTTCCGATGGATTTTAGGTTGTTGACCAAGATTTTCAATCCCAAATACAATAGGAAGAAGAAGGGAATGCCGATGGCGAAAAACGCGAGTAATGAGACCAGCCAGACCGGCATGCCGCTGGCATCGACGACCTCGTACATATTGATACCGGGAATATTGACGGCATCGGCGATACCAACGGTCAGCATTCCGATAAAAAGTCCGATGACGGTGGTGGCCCCGATCAATATCAACAGAATCCCGATGAATTTTCCAAAAATCTTGAATAGGAAAAGAATGACATCGCCTACGGTATCGAAAAAAGTTTTTCCGCTGCTTTTGACCCGGTTCCCGACCCCTTCGTAATCGACGCTCTTGATTTTTTGGGCAACATCATCAAAGCCTTCCTTGACCTTGCGTTCTATATTGCTGATGTTGACGTCCTCCCCCCGCATATCGAGCTTTTCGGAAGTGGTGACCGCTTCGGGTACCAATAGCCAAAGCAGTCCGTAAAGCAGAATGAAGCCGCCGCTGGATACAATGGTCAGTAGAATCCACAATAGGCGTATCCAGACGGCATCCAGGCTGAAATAATGACCGAGGCCCGATGAAACTCCCGCTACGTATTTGTTGTCGATATCCCGATAAAATTTTCGGGGTCTTTTTCGTTGTTTTGCCTGCTGTGCTTGCTGCGCCGATGGCGGTTCGTCCTCAAAAATATCCTCGTCCACAATATAGTCTTCGGGCTGGCCCATGATGGTAATGACCTCGTCGACCTCTTTTTGGGTGATGACCTGCCGCTCGTTTTCCAGTTTCTCGTAGAAAAGTTCGGCGATGCGGGCCTCGATATCGGCCAAGATTTCGTCGCTGCCCGGTGTGTTGGCAAAAGACCGTTTGACCGATTCCAAATACCGCTGCATCTTAAGGTAGGCGCCCTCATCGATGTGGAAGAGGCGGTTCGCTAAATTTATATTGACTGTTTTGTTCATTTTTGATTGATTTTCGTTTTTTGACTGTTTTGCTGAGCTAGTATTTGATTAGAATAGGGCTCAGGATTATCATTGTTCTTTAATTTCTTTAAGCGAATGATTTCATGGGGACTAATGATTCAGGTTGTTTTATCGGATTTTCTTTTCGCTTCTCTCATTTGTTCTGCGTTACTAGATTAGTCGCCGTTCTGAGCTCGTCCCAAGTGGTATCAAGCTCCTTAAGAAACAGGATGCCCGTCTCCGTCTGAGCATAATATTTTCTCGGGGGCCCTGAAGTGGATTCCTCCCAGCGGTAACTCAGGAGTCCCGCGTTTTTCAATCGGGTCAATAGGGGATAAATGGTACCCTCGACCACAATCATCTTGGCGTCTTTCAAAGCATCCAGAATTTCGGAGGCATACTTGTCCTTTCCGTGTATGATGGATAGGATGCAATACTCCAGCACTCCTTTCCGCATTTGTGCCTTAGTGTTTTCTACGTTCATAACTTCTTTTTGGTACTATGGATTGATGAATAAACTCCTTCTGAAATCTTGGGTGTGATTAGGACCCAGAAAATTAATTTCCGGCATATTTTCTTATTTCGCCGTTAACTTCTTATGCAAATATATGTCTAAAAGAAGGTACTATGCAAAACAAAGTACTATAATTTAATAAAAAATTAACATGGCGATCGAAGTGAAAAGACGTTGGTGATAAGCGCCTGTTGCCATACTTTAAGGGGTTCGGAATAGAATGGAACGGTCTCTTACCGGTAGGTACATTTAAGCAATAACTCTTTGAAAGTTCGCGAACTTCTTCGGATATTTTCTTTATTTTTGGGAAAACCACAACCGTTAATGGGCCTATCAGCAGGAAAATTCAATAAATTCACTTTTTTCAAACTTCCTGCGGCTTGGTGGACCGGGGTGCGGGTCAAGTCCATCTCCGATCACAACTGCGTAGTCTCAGTCAAACATTCTTGGCGCAACCAAAATCCCTTTAACTCTATGTTCTGGGCAGTGCAGGGCATGGCGGCTGAGTTGAGCACCGGTGCGATGGTCATAGCGCAAATCAAGGAAAGCGGAAAAAAGATTTCCATGTTGGTCGCTAACAACAAGGCCAATTTTTCCAAGAAAGCTACCGGTCGCATCACCTTCACCTGCGAAGATGGTCATCTCATCCAAGAAGCCATTGACAAGACCATCGAAACAGGGGAGGGGCAGACCTTTTGGATGCAATCCGTTGGCGTGAACGAAGATGGCGTCACCGTCTCGACCTTTGATTTTGAGTGGACGGTAAGGGTGAAGGGCTGAGTCGTTGTAACAAAACTTCGATTCGCGCTACTTACAGGATGCAACCTTGATAGTTTTATAAAGAGTAACCATCGAAGATTTTAAATTATACCTAATCGTTAGAGATTTCCGCCTTCGCGGAAATGAAAATAAAATACCTTAGATATGAACGCACACGAAATCGATTACGAAATTTTTGGCGAAGAGATGCAATACGTCGAGATAGAACTCGACCCGCAAGAGGCCGTTGTGGCCGAAGCGGGAAGCTTTATGATGATGGATTCCGACATCAAGATGGATACCATTTTCGGCGATGGCTCCAATCAGGAAAAAGGGGTCTTGGGCAAGATATTTTCCGCCGGCAAAAGGATTCTGACCGGAGAAAGCCTTTTTATGACCGCTTTTCTCAATGTCGGGCAGGGTAAGAAACAAATCAGTTTCGCCTCGCCGTATCCGGGCAAAATCGTTCCCATTGACTTATCGGAAATCGAGGGCAAGTTTATCTGCCAGAAAGATGCTTTTCTCTGCGCGGCCCAAGGCGTCCGTATCGGCATCGAATTTTCGCGAAAGCTGGGTAGGGGACTTTTCGGTGGCGAAGGATTTATCATGCAAAAACTGGAAGGCGACGGTATGGCGTTCGTACACGCAGGCGGCACCTTGGCCAAAAAGCAACTGGCGGCGGGAGAGGTACTCAAGGTCGATACCGGATGCATCGTCGGCTTTACCCAACAGGTAGATTATGATATCCAATTTGTGGGAGGTATCAAAAATACCATTTTCGGGGGCGAGGGACTTTTCTTTGCCAGCCTTCGCGGACCCGGAACGGTTTACATTCAGTCCCTTCCCTTCAGCCGGTTGGCCGGTCGGGTGTTGGCAGCCATTCCCCGTGGTGGGAAGGATAAAGGGGAGGGCAGTATCCTCGGGGGACTTGGTGATTTGCTCGATGGAGACAACCGGTTTTGAGAAGCCGAGCTTAATCCTTATTTTTAAAAGAAAAATGAGTTTCTACAAAGTATACGATTTCCTCCGGGACCTAGAGCAGAACAATTACAAAGATTGGATGGACGAGAATCGAAACCGCTACCACGAAGTCCGCGATTGGTTTGCTTCCTGGCTTGAGGAACTGAATGACAAACTTCAAAAAATTGATAAGGATTATACTCCGAAACCAGGCAAAAAGGCGATGAACAGAATCAATAACAACCTGATGTACCATCCCAATAAACCGACTTACAAAAATCACTTCGGGGCGGGACTCGACAATCCGAATAAATCGGGGGATTTTTACATCCACATCGGCACCGATGAGTCTTTCTTGGCCGGTGGGTACTGGCATCCGAGCAGCAAGGTGTTGAAGAGCATCCGAGAAGCCATCGATTATAATGGGGAGGAATTCCAGAAAATATTGGACAAGAAATCCTTTAAAAAAACCTTCGGTGGGCTAGTCAACGACGACCCGTTGAAAACCTCGCCTAAAGGATATCCATCCGACCATAAACACATCGAACTGCTAAACCATAAGAGTTTTGCGGTCACCCATCGCGTAACCCAGAAAGAGGTGACCGGTGACGGTTTTCAGGATAAGATTATCGAGGTATATCAAGAAATACTACCATTTCGCCGCTACCTGAACAAGGCGGTTACTGTTTGAGTGGGGGACGCGTTCAGGGTCTTGGCGTGGCAATCATAGTCATGTCGAGGCAATCATAATCTCGGCGAGCTAATCATAGTCCATGAGAGGCATTCGTGTTTCCGGCGAGGTAATATTGGTTCTGGCGAGGTGGTATCGGTTTAAGGAGTGGGTAAAAATGCCATCGAATCATCGCAACGGAAAAAACAGGTTATTGGATACTAAATCCTAGGGCTATCCGTTAAAGTAACGACCGACCCGCTAACCATTATGCAAGAACCACAAGTTATCTGGATTATCGACGATGATCTAGTTTCCCTCTACGCTACAAGATACCGTATCGGACAAACAAAGACTACGGCCAAAGTGTTTGACTTTGATACTGCCGAAATCGCCCTGGAGTACTATGAGAAAGCCCTTCGAAACAAAGGGCAACTACCTGATATCATTTTTTTGGACCTGATAATGCCAGGAATTAACGGATGGCAGTTCTTGGAAACCTTGAAAAGTATGAAGGCCCATGGCAAGGTCCCTAACGTTTACGTACTCTCATCTTTTTCCAATTCCAAAGATCGAAGGCTCGCCAAAGAACACGCTTCCATACTAGGCTATTTTGACAAACCGATTTCCAAACTCGATATGGAAAGAACTTTGCTTTCTTTTGAAAATGATGCACTATAATATCTGCGAATTTTTAAAAAGGTAGCATTATTTCGATTTCACTCGGTTCTGTCGATTACAATCGTCCCGTTTATTCGGGGTCCGAGTAATCCGTTTGTGACGCTTTATAAATCGCGTTGAGTAAACTTCCTTTTTCCTTGGTATCGTTCCCCAATTCCCAGAACATAATGCCGCCGAGCCCTTTTTCCAACGCATAATCCACCTTTCTTGCTACCGAAACCGTGTCATCATAAGAGACCATTAGGCTGTCGGTAGCATTGTACATATAGGGGGCTTGGGCGGTGTCGTCCCAGAAGCGTTCGAAAAGGGGGTCCGGTTCGTAGGTCGTCCTGATTTTACGGTAGGCGATCCATCCGGTGTGGATTCCCCCGCTTTTTTGATAGAGGCCATTGTTGGTAGGCGGAACGCCTTTCCAGACCCTACCGTAAAAGGCGCTTCCAATGACGATTTGTTCGGGGTCGACACCTTCCTCGAGCAGGAAATCCACAATCTTTTGGGTGGAGCGCGGGTGGGGATCGGTATTCACCCCGGATTGGTACAGGCTGTCCAAAAACCTGTGGAATGGGGTATCCTTTATTTCTTCGCTGCGTATCTTGCCTAGGGGAGTGTGGTGTCCCGTATATTCGGATACTCCCGACACCTGGTCGTAGGTCATGACGTTCATATAATCGGCATATTTCATAACCTCGTTGGTTTCAATATGATCATAGTAACGTTTCCAGCCGGCCGAAGCGAAGGTCAAGACCTTGGGTGTTTCGAAGGTATCCAGCATTTCGCGCAGGCCTTTCATCAGGGCCGTAAAATTTTTGGTGTCCTCTTTTCGGGCCTTAGTACCCGCTCCCGAGATACCTGGATATTCCCAATCCATATCCATCCCATCGAGCTGATATTCTTTGATGAATTTTGAGGCACTGGTAATGAATTTGGCCCGGCTATTCCCGGTCAGGGCCATATCCGAAAATCCGTCAGCGCCCCAGCCTCCGCAGGCAATCATTACTTTAAGGTCAGGGTTACGGTTCTTCTGTTCGACGATGGCTTTTAGCTTGGGTCCCGCTTCCTCCGGCTTTCTGAACTTCATCTCCCCATCGATGACATGGGTAAAGGAGAAGATGATATGGGTCAGCCTTTCCACGGGAATTTTTTCCGCATCGAAATTATGCTCTGGTACGTAGTAGGCCATGATAACCGGGTCGGGCGCGGTAACGATTTCTCCCTTAGCTTCTGCCATTGCCACTTGATTGGTCTTTTTCTTTGGATTAGGGGTACATCCCATTGTGAAAATTGAGAGGGTCAAAAGGATTCCAAAGGTTCTATCTGGGATACGCATAGCGAGTGTTTACCGTGATTAGAAAGCACCAATATAGCCAAAGAAATCAATGTATTCGATTTACTACCTTTGGGTCTTATTCAAATCCATTGACATTGAAAAACGGAAGCATCAAAAACGTCAAACATGAAGTTCTATCCGATAATTGGTATACATTGAACAAGTATACTTACGACTACCACCGGGAGGACGGAGGTTGGGAGAAACAAGAGCGGGAGGCGTATGACCGGGGCAACGGTGCGGCGATTTTGCTGTATAATCCGAGAAAAGGGACGGTGGTGCTGACCCGGCAGTTTCGGATGCCGACCTATGTCAACGGCAACGATGATGGCATGATGATCGAAGTCTGTGCGGGATTGTTGGATGGCAGCCATCCCGAGGAGCGTATCAAACAGGAGGTGGAAGAGGAAACGGGATACCGGATCGATGAGGTAAAAAAAGTGTTCGAGGCCTACATGTCCCCGGGCTCGGTAACTGAAATCCTGTACTATTTCGTGGGGGTTTACAAAGAGGGAATGAAAGTTGGGGACGGAGGCGGTGCCGAAGATGAGACGGAGAATATCGAGGTGCTGGAATTTTCTTTCGACCGAGCCATGAAAATGATATCTACGGGAGAAATCCGGGATGCGAAGACCATTTTGTTGTTGCAGTATGCCGCCTTGAACAAATTATTGGATTGATTTGACCTTATTTCTAATCCAATGCCCATCTCGATTCCTCTGACAGACTTGTCTGTCTAGTTCTCAAATCTTCAAATCAGCCCATTTTCTGATCAATACCCATCCCGAATCTCCTCAAAAATCCGCTGCATCCTGTTTTTGACCTCTGAACTCGGACTACGAAAATGGTTGTTCATAAAACTGAAGATTAAGGTCTTTCCCGATTTGGTGACCAAGTAACCGCTGAGGCAGTGGTTATTGCCTAGGCTTCCGGTCTTGGCGTGAAGGTAGGGCTCGGGGTCGCCGGCGTACCAATTTTCCAAAGTGCCGGAAACGCCTCCAGCGGGGAAAAGCTCGAAAAGACGTTCTCGAGGAATTTGTTGATACAACTTTTGCAAAACGACCACGATGGATTCCGGCGTGAAAAGGTTGTATCGCGAAAGTCCCGATCCGTCGACCCATCGAGGCGGTTGCCTGAGTTCGGACAGTTGGTTGTTCAGAACGGAGTCCCGCACGAGACTGCTACTGAGCGTGTCGCTTAAGGTCGATGAGGCCACAATCAGCAACTGCTCCGCAATCATGTTATCGCTTTCGAGCATCATCCGCCGGTAGAGGGAATCCGCAGGAATACCTTGTAAAATATCCATCTCTTGGGATTTTTTTCTGCCGGCCGAATTGATTTGGTCCCCAGCGGCCGAATCGCTTTTTCGTTCTGTTGGCAAGTTGACTCTGTTTCCGAGGGCCTTTTTGATTGCATTTTTAGGCGGATTTCCATCGATCAGGTCGATTTTATCCCCGAGGGGTATTTTGTCGGTCAGGCTTATTTGCTTTCCGAGAGCATCCTCCAAGAGTATCCGGGTAAGGGTGGAGTCCGTTTTAAAAGGGATTTCGACAGTATCACGGCGGGATTTTCCGTAGTAAAAAATGTTTTCGTTGAGCTCGCGCTGGCGGGTATAATCGATATTGATCACTTTATCCTCGAAATAGGATGGCTTTACGTTGACCGTATCATCGCTAAAGATAGTGACCACGTTGCCGTAGAGTGGAAGTGGACTCCGTTCGGGCTGGTAGTAATATTGGTAATCGGTCCAAGACCATCCGGGGCCGAATCGGTCTTCTTGAAAATTATTGAGATGGAGGGTGATGTTTTGATACTGGCGCAAGAATTTCAATGCGGTACTATCCTTTAAAAAAGGATGTAAAAACGAGGGGTCTCCGGTACCCTGTACGTACAAGGTATCATTTTGGCTTAAATATTTAAGGGCGGGAACCTTATCCGGTAAAAACTGCAGGGCGGTGAATAGGGTAAAAATTTTAGTATTGCTGGCCGGGGTAAAATAGCGGGCACTATTCTGAGCATATAAGG
>JBAUIP010000313.1:0-9256 GCA_049683055.1 Pricia sp. | reverse complement strand
GTCTATGACCGCCCTTTGGTTCGGTTTAAGGAATTTTTGGGCCACTTCCTGCATCTCTTCACGTGTGATGGACCGATAAATATCGATTTCCTTATTGATCAATTCCGTATCGCCGTACAACATATGGTAAGTGGCCAACGAACCGGCGATGCCCTCGACGCTGCTATTCGCATTCACGAAACGGGTCTGGAACTTGTTCTGCAGTTTTTGGTAGTCTTTTTCGGATATCAGGCTATCCCGCACCTTGGCGATTTCTTCCTCGATTTCGGTGTTCAGTGTTTTGAGCGAGGTTTCGCCCACCGGAAGGGTAAACACGAGATACATGCCATAGTCTTTTTGGGCGATGTTGTAAGCGCCGACCTGCAGGGCCTGTTTTTGCTCGTCGACCAATTTTTTGTACAGTTTCGAGCTGTTACCGTCGCTGAGATAGGCCGATATCATATCGAGCACATAAGCCTCCCTTTCCGTGAATCCGGGCGTGCGATAGGCTATGACACTAGCGGGAATCTGGATGTTCGGGTCGAAGGCCTCCGCTGTAATCTCTTGGGTAATCGGGGTTTCCTTCGGATAATTGCGAACGATATCCTCTCCCCTTGGAATGGGGCCAAAATAGTCCTCTACCAATTTTTTGGTTTCGGCGATGTCAATATCACCGGCCACGACCAGCACGGCATTGTTGGGCACATAGTACTTTTTATTGTAGGCCTTGACATCTTCTAGCGTCGCGGCATCGAGATCCTCCATATACCCGATGTTCGGGTCTTTATAAGGATGTTTTTCGAACAGGTTTTCGGCCACGGTAAAGAGGAGTTGGCCGTAGGGGGAATTGTCATAGCGAAGCCGCTTTTCTTCCTTGACCACCTCGTTCTGGGTATCCACTCCCACTTGATCGATGATAGGATGCATTAGGCGTTCGGATTCCATCCAAAGTCCGAGTTCCAGTTCGTTCGAGGGGAAGACTTCGTAGTAGTAGGTTCTATCCTGCGAGGTATTGGCGTTGTTCTTTCCCCCATGGGAGGAAACGATCTTGAACCAATCGCCACGGTCGATATTTTCCGTGCCCTCGAAAAGCAAATGCTCGAAAAAGTGGGCAAAGCCGGTGCGGCCTTCGGTACGGTCTTTTCCGCCTACATGGTACATGACCGAGGTGACGACGACCGGGGCGGATTCGTCTTGGTGAAGGATGACGTGCATACCGTTATCGAGGTCATATTCCTCATACTCGACCTCTTGCGCGTTCAGGACGGTCGCCGTTAGGATAAGGCTTAGTCCCATCATTAGATTTTTCTTCATAATATCATCGTGTTTGCACAGTTAGTTGTGGTTCAAGTGATTTTGTTGCACGAATATACTTTTTTTCGGAAAACCTGCCCATAGCATCCCATATTAATAAGAATTTTAGGTAATAGTTTCTTAAATTTGCAAGTAGTGTCAGAAAAAAGACCACCTAGGAAGCATGTCCGCAAAGAACCCGAAACATGCCGACATCCAAAAACTGAAATATGAAAAAATTGTTTGATCTACCCGTCCGATTCGGAATTGCGACCAGCGGTTCGTTGATAGCCTATTTTTTGATTTTGTCACTTTTTGATTTGCATACCAATGTCTTTTTCAGTCTTTTCAACGGGGTCATCACCGGTTTCGGCATTTACGAGGCCATTAAATACTATCGATTGCAAAATACCAAGGCCTTTAATTATGGTAAAGGCTTTACCGCCGGAATCGTTACCGGGTTCGTCGCTACGATCATCTTTACTATTTTTTTCGCCCTGTACTGCACCGAGGTGAATCCTGAATTTCTTCAGCAGCTGGCAGCCCAGTGGTTCAAGGATTTTCAGGACTTCGAGGCCATTGTCTTCTTTACGGTCGCCATTATGGGCTTTGCGACATCCCTGGTGCTGACATTATCCTTTATGCAGTTGTTCAAAACTCCCCAGAGCCCAAAAACCACGGAAAAATCCGCCCGCGAAAAATAAAAATCCGGTTTGTGTATTAATGATTAAGCAGTATATTTGCATCCGCTTAAATAAAAACTAAGCGATAAATCAAACAAATACACACCATATGTACGCAATCGTAGAGATGGCAGGGCAGCAATTCAAAGTTGCGAAAGACCAGAAAGTGTATGTGCACCGTTTGCAGACCGAAGAAGGCAAGAAAGTCACCTTTGACAATGTTCTTCTTTTGGGCGACGGCTCGGACATCACTATCGGCGCCCCGGCCATAGACGGAGCTTTGGTCGAGGCCAAAGTCGTCAGGCACCTTCGCGGTGACAAGGTCATCGTCTTCAAAAAGAAAAGACGTAAGGGATACCGTAAGAAAAATGGACACCGTCAATCGCTGACGGAAATCCTTATTGAGGGTATTGTTTCCAAAGATGGGAAAAAAGCCGACAAGAAGGAGGAGGCTAAAAAGGATGATTCAAAGAAGGCCGCACCAGCTAAGGATGCTACGACCGCTTCTAAAAAAGATAGCAAGGACGCCATTCAGGAAACCAAGGGGAAATCGGCTCCAGTGGACAAGTCGGTAGCTTCGAAACCGGAAAAAAAAGAAGCATCCAAGGCAAAAAAGGATGCCGAACCAAAAAAGGATACCGATAAAAAGGCTTCCGTCAAGAAAGCATCCGGTAAAGCGGACGACCTCAAGAAAATCGAGGGCATCGGACCCAAGACCGCAGAGGCCTTAAACGAAGCGGGTATGGGTACTTTCGCCAAATTGGCCAAGGCCGACCCGGAGAAAATCAAGGAGATACTCGCCGAGGCAAGTTCGAACCTGGCACATCTCGATCCCGGAACCTGGCCAGAGCAGGCGCAATTGGCCGCCGATGGTAAGTGGGACGAGTTGGAGAAATGGCAAGACGAGCTTGACGGAGGGAAGAAGTAATTTATCCGCGTCACGTTTAAAGTCCGTCGTTTTGCAACTGATCGCTCAACGGCCACCAGTAAATAAATAGTAATCAATAATATTCATAGCCATGGCACATAAAAAAGGTGTAGGTAGTTCAAAAAACGGAAGGGAATCGGAATCGAAACGCTTAGGCGTCAAGATTTTCGGTGGCCAGGCCGCCACGGCCGGTCACATCATCGTTCGCCAGCGCGGTACGAAGCACAACCCCGGTGCCAACGTGTATGCCGGAAAAGACCATACGCTTCACGCCCGTGTTGACGGTACCGTCAGGTTCGAAAAGAAGGCCGGCGGAAAGTCGTGGGTTTCCATTGAGCCGTCGGAGGCGTAAGCGCTAAGACGACACAGCAAACTCCGTATAATTATATAGCCCTTTCTGGAAACAGGAAGGGTTTTTTTATGGTTAAAAAGATTGTTTTCGTTTAGTGCGATCCGTAGTAGTTTGGTCTACTTCGAGCTGGCTTCCAACAAACAGACTGTTGTGGCCGAAAATCCTGGGACACCTCTTGCCTTCAAGGGATGGCTCCAGTCAAAACCCAAGAGTGCGGATGCCCGGACAAACCTGCAAGGGAAAGCGCCGGTAGCGGAGGTCGACCATAAAATGCCCCGGCCGGCCGGAGTGACGTACTATGTTACTAGGTACGGCACGTCTCAGAGGAATTATATAAGCATCACGTAACCTTTATTGAAAATTTAAATCCTGAAAGTGATAATTACTTTCAACAGACGTTTGTTTTCCTTTTGAGTTTTGCAGTAATCCAATCTATTTTTCATTTGCATCAAATACCTTCTTACCACCCACAAAAGTTTGTAAAACTTTTGCATCCTTGATGTTGTCCGGGTCTATTTGGGTCAGGTCTTTATCGATGATTACAAAATCCGCTAATTTTCCTTTCTCCAGGGTGCCTTTGATATTTTCTTCAAAGGAAGCGTAGGCGGCATCTTTTGTGTATGCGGTTAATGCTTGCTGGACCGTGATTTTTTGCTCGGGAACCCAGCCATTGGGATTTTTATCATCCAGGGTTCTACGGGTCACGGCGGCGTAAAGTCCCTCAAGCGGGGTGGCGGGGGCTACGGCCCAGTCACTTCCGAAAACGACTGTTGCCTTGGCATCTATGAGGGATTTGAAGGCGTAGGTGGTCTTGATTCGTTGCGGACCGATCAGCTGTTCGGCCCATCGGCCGTCATCTATGGCGTGATAAGGCTGCATGCTCGCAATGACTCCTAAATCTGCAAATCGTTTGATGTCTTCCGGAGCGATATGTTGCGCGTGTTCGATGCGTAGCCGCCGGTCTTTCTTTCCGTTCTGCTCAATAATTCGTTCATAAATGTTCAATAGCGAATGGATGGCCCTATCACCGATAGCATGGACCAATATTTGAAGGTCGGCTTTATCCGCTTCGGAAATCCATCCGTATAAATCTTCTTCGCTGTTTATAAAAAAGCCTTTGTCGTCGGGCTGGTCGGTATAGGATTCCTTGAAAGCGGCCGTATGGGAGCCCAATGATCCATCTACAAATCCTTTTAAACCTCCTGTTTTTAGCCATTTATCGTCTTCGTACTGGGTGTCGGCCAGCTCCTTCCAGTGCCGTAAGGGTTTTATGGCATAGATACGAAGGGCCAGCTCCCCTGCCTTTCTGAGTTTTTGGGCCGGACCGTAGCTCCCCGAACTGGAACTCAGGCCATTTACGTCATGAACAGAGGTCACTCCGTTGGACAAGAGATACTCCATGGCCGTTTTGAAGGTGGTTTCTTTCTCGGTTTCCGACATATCGGGCATTTTCGAGAACATAAGATCCATGGCATTGTCCTTTAAAATTCCGGTCGGGGTCCCATCTTCATTTCTGACTATTTCCCCTCCGGAAACCTCTGGGGTATTCTTGTCTATTCCAGCAATTTCCAAGGCCGCGGAGTTGGCGAGTATCATATGGCCGTCAAGCCTTCCGACCACAACGGGATTCTCTTGGGTATGCTCGTCGATCCAGTTCTTGTTCGGAAGTTCCCCGCCCCATAAGGTATGGTCCCAATTGCCCTCTAACACCCATGAGCCGGGCTCCAGGTTTTTGGCATAGTCGGCTATTCTTTTGGAAAACGCTTCCGGGGTAGCGGCATCCCTTAAATTAATGTTGGATAGGCTAAGTCCCCCGCTTATCAAATGAACGTGGGTATCAATGAACCCTGGGGTAACAAAGTGTCCCTTTGCATCAATCAAGATGGTATTTTCCCCTTTCCACTTCATTACAATCTCATCTTCGCCGATTTCTAGGATGGTATCGCCGGAAATGGCCATGGCCTTCGCTTGGGGTGTGTCCCCGTTTCCCGTCCATATAGCCGCATTGTAAACGATACTGTCGGCATCTACATGGTCAGACTGGCACGAGACCAGTAAAAGCACCCCGACGATGGTTTGAAAAAGCAGGTAAAAATGATGTTGACGGTTATTTATTCTTCTCATAACTTAAGCCTTGAATAGGTTTAATTCAAATCACCCTGTCCCCATTTAAACTATTGGGTTTTTATGGGACTATCTTTGTTTCTTTACTACCTTATCGTGTAATTTGTAAGTGAATTTTCCTTTGTCAATGGCGAGTTGTCCGTTGATAATACTGTATTCAAGACCTTGAGCCAGTTGATAGGCATCGGTGTAATCGGCCTTATCCCGGAAGGTTTTCGGCAAAAATAAAACGGGGATGATTTTTTTAGTACCATGGCCCTACTGCATTGTTCTACGTCGTGAAAAAACTCAATATCCGATTGGTGCGCCATCGGGACTCGATGAGTCGGACGCACCAATATACACCTTCCGTTCAGGGTCGTAGATAATGCCCATCAACCGTCCCAAATTATTTACCTCCCTGGTCTTGTGTCCCATTTTTTCAAGGGCTTTTCGCGTATCCGGGGAAAGCAGATATTTTTCGTAAAGAAGTCGGTCGGGCAGCCACTGGTGGTGGATTTTCGTTGTCTCTATGGCCTTCTCGAGGGGCATTTCGTATCCTATAATGTTCAGTACCGTTTGGAAGACGGTGTTGATAATCGTTCTTCCTCCGGGACTGCCGATAATCAGATAGGGTTTTCCGTTTTTGGCCACAATGGTCGGGGTCATGCTGGAAAGCATCCGTTTTTCCGGGCGGATGAGGTTAGGGTCACTCCCAATCAATCCACTGCTGTTGGTATACCCTGGTTGCGGGTTAAAATCCCCCATTTCATTGTTGAAGATAAAGCCCAGTTTTGGGGAGCCCATTTGGGAGCCATAGGAATATTCCAGGGTGTAGGTCAGCGAGACGGCATTGCGGTTTTTGTCGATGACGGATAAATGGGTGGTGTTGTTACCATCGTAAAGCTGCCCAAAACGGGTCGAATCGCTGACGGATGCCTTATCAAAATCGATGTTGCTATAACGCGTTTTGGCGAACTCCTTGGAAGTCAGTTCATCAAGGGGCAAATCGGGATTGAAATCAGGGTCGCCGAGATGTTCGGCCCGATCGGCAAAGGCCCTTCTCATGGCTTCGGCCACCAAGTGCACATAGTCGGTGGAATTGAAGGGTACGGAATCAAGGTTGGCCTGTTCCATAAGGTTCATCATTTCAATCAGGGCCACCCCTCCGGAGCTTGGCGGGGGCATGGAGTAAATTTCATAATCATGAAACGTGCCTTTGACCGGTTTGCGTTCGACTGCGCTATATTTTTCCAAATCTTCGAGGCTTACGAGTCCACCGTTGTTTTCCATGTACTCGGCAATCTCTTCGGCTACTTTGCCTTTGTAGAATCCATCCTTGCCTTTTCTTTTGATTTGTTTGAGGGTATTGGCCAATTCTTTCTGCTTCCATAGGTCCCCTTGTTCAAGCAACTTGCCATCGGAATCGGTGTAATAATTTTTCATAAAATCGGGAGTCGAACCCGATTGGAAGTCCTTGGAGTGCGAGGCCAGGGCATAGGAGAGGGTTACTCCTTTTTTGGCCAGGTCGATGGCGGGCTGCACCAGCTTTTTCCAGGGAAGGGAACCGTATTTACCGTGAGCCATATAGAGTCCCGCTACTGTGCCGGGTACCCCGACGGACTTAAGCCCGTTGTGGTTGCTGTCTTCTATGAGCTGTCCCTCTTCGTCCAAAAACATATCGGGAGTGGCCCGTAGGGGCGCTTTTTCCCGAAAATCGATGGTCGTGGTTTTACTGTTGGAATCCATAAAGACAATAAAACCACCTCCCCCGATGTTGCCGGCCTGGGGGTGGGTAACGGCGAGGGCAAAAGCTGTTGCAACGGCCGCATCGATGGCATTGCCTCCTTTTTTCAGGATATCGACCCCTACCTGTGAAGCCACTTTGTTATCGGATACGACCATACCGTTCTTGTTATAGGTCTGGGCCCAAATTCCGGTGAGGGAGAAAAAAGTCAACGCAAGTAAGATTAGCGTTTTGGGTAGTTTGGAATTCATTCTTAAAAAGTTATGATGAAATCGTTAAGGAATGATTTTTTTGTTGGTTGTATTGAGTTATTTTAGAACGCTGGGTGTAAGTTGAATTGTGTCACAGTTTACATTATACTAAAGTAGCCAAAGGAATTAGACGGTTTCAATACCGTAGTCCATAGACTAAATTCTTAAACCCGGCGGCAGGTTTCCAATCGGATTTTGGCTCGAAATAATGCCACAAATAGGCCGAAATGTTTCGCTGCAGTTGCCAAGCTTTATTATCAAAATCGTAGGATTCGTCTTTGATGTTTTTGGTGGCGATATAAAATGCATAATCGCCATGTGGGGCGTTGACCATGACCAATTCGGACCTTGATTTATCTACCATGCCCTGTTTGGCAGCAGTCTGTACGTAGGGTGGAATCTGGGAAAGGGAATAGTCCGTATAGAAAGAATTGGTCATCAGATGGTACATTTCATCGCTGGATGCTGCATCGACCAAAGCCCTTTTTCGCATTTTTACCAGTAACGAAGTCATCTCCCGGGGTGTAGTCTGTCCCCAACCATATTTTTCCCAGTCCTTTTTCCGACCCTCGGTTCTGCTGTTCATCCGGGTATGCTCCAAACCTACTTCCGCCATCGTTTTATTGATGGCCGAACCACCCCCGGCCAATTCTTGGCACCAGAGAGCGGTAAGGTTGTCGCTCACCGTTATCATTAATGAGGCCAATGTTCGAAGATCTGTGACCGAACTGTCTTTATAATACTGCATGAGGCCCGAACCGCCGTAGAGTCTGTCGACATCATAGACCAACGAATCATTTAGGTGTAGTTTTCCCATTTTGATTTTTTTGAACACCTCGATCAGAATGGGAACTTTTATAACACTGGCCGTCGGGAAAATAGTATCGGCATTGATTGCTGCCTCTTTGTTATTTTTCAGGTCGTAGACGTAAACACCGACATCGCCTTCAAAATTTTTTACGAGTTCCTTCAATCCTTTTTCCAATTTTTTATCGGTTTTTTGGGCCGTTAGCAACAAGTTGCCTGTAAAAAATAGAATGAGGGAATACCATATGATTAGCTTCATAGGCACTACGGGTTAGTTCGATTTCGTTTTTACTTAAACCAATATGTGCTCTTACTCCGTATCCCAAAAAATCCGGTCGAGCAAGGTAATGGAAGGAACGTTCTGCCCGTTGCGACTGTTTTCGTTATCGGGGTAGGGTAACCTTCTAATATACTGCCCGTTCAGGGCTGTGTTCAAGTTCGCGGGCAGTGTCATGTCTTTATACTGGTAGTCGAACCGTCGTGCATCGTTCCACGTCTCCGGATGTAAGAACAAGGCTACCCATTTTTCCTTGAAGATGGCATCGATGGTAAACGCCCCTTCGCCCATACTGACTTCGGGACTGGCCAAATAGGCATCAATTTCGGCCTGAGGAACCTCCAGCATTTGCATGTGGGCCAGAATGCCGTCCAGATACGCTTGGTACGACCTTGCCTTGTCAACGGTAAATGCCGCCTCGGCCTCAATGAACTTTTGTTCGCTGTAGGTGGCGATCAGAATAGGGGAGGTTTCGGAAGTGTAGTACTGGTCCTCTATTAATGTCGATCTTGCCCCTTGCTCAGGCGCATTTCCCCGTCCTGCACCATTTTCGGTGCCAACGAATTCACCATCATCGGTCGTGCCTACCATAAGTTTTAATCTGGGATCTACGGTTTCATATGATGTTCCGTCCAAAGCTTGGATAAACTGTTCGGAAATCCAACCGCCCAACAAAAGATCGGCATTATCCCTAGCGACATCGAACCATGGATTCACCGATTGTTCGAAAAAATTGACCATGGCATTATTATCATTGGACTGGAATCCATTATCTACCGCGTTCAGTACTTCTGTGGAACTATAGCCCTCTGTATCCGTTAAATGTATCATATATC
>JBAUIP010000312.1:0-1673 GCA_049683055.1 Pricia sp. | reverse complement strand
ATTTGTTGGATTTCTTTGTTCAGCACTTCCATCAAATGTTCGTTGTCGCGGCACAAAACCTTGATGAGGATACTCCAATTGCCGGTGGTGTAATGGCATTCGAGCACTTCGGGAATTTTTTCCAGTTGCTTGACGGCGGCAGGGTTGCTCATGGCCTTGTCCAAATAAATGCCGATATAGGCCATGGTGGTATACCCCATCACCTTCGGGTCGATGATGAACTTCGAACCGACCAGTAGACCTGATGCCTCCAGTTTTCGCAGTCTTTGGTGAATGGCAGCCCCGGAGATACCGATACTTCTTGCAATTTCTAGGATGGGCTTTCGAGCATCCGCCATAAAACACCTTAAGATTTTCTTGTCAATTCCGTAGATTTTTACTTTGTCGTTACCGGATTTCATATTTGCCGTTTAATTAATACCGTGAATTTAGCGATTCGGCAATAAATGGGTACTTGACATAATACTTATTGTCGGGAAACGAAGAAAACCCTGAATGGTGTGTTATTGGCTTAGGTATCTTAAACCCCTGATTTTGAGAGGTGTTTACTGCACCAATGAAAAAATTTCAAAAAAAATTTCAGGAGTTTTCGTTTGTGGGTTGTTCTATTAGCAAACCCCAAAATACCAAAACAATGAAAAAGCCGAACAACCTTAACGACTGGACATGTAACGAAACCAAGGAAATCGAGAAGTTATATTCCGATCAAACGATGCTGACTTATATTCTTATGGGCTTCTCTATTTTTACTTTCTCACTGATGATAGTATTGGTACCTTGATAGGTCATTATAGTAGAAAAACCACTTTTTTTCAGGAGTTTTTGTTTCTGTGTTGTTTTATAAGCAACCAAGTAAACCAAATTTCGAAAAATTTCGAAACCACCACCTTAAAATCCCTACTTATGAAAAATTTGAAAGTCACCACCACCGACCTACAACAGGAGAATGAAGAAATCAAAAGAATTTTCGACGGCCAGGCCAATTTCCTAAAAGGTCTTATGATATTCTCCGTTGTTCAATACGTCATTCTATTGGTTGTTATATAGATTTTAAGTCCCACTTGCCACCTACCTACGAAATGCCATAACTTACTTAGTGATTCTTTTAAAGTATCCGAAGAAACTGCGCCTTGACCCCTAAAGGCGCAGTTTTTTATTGGAACGCTTTGTATTTTTTTGGATATGTATTTGGAAGGAAAGATCAACATCAATTAAAGCTGATACTGAACGAGGCATTCGGAGTGAATCCCAATGAGCCTTGCGATATCCGCTGCGCCCCGCCGGATGCTCGGGGCCTGTAAAATGTATTGATCGAGTTGTCGCGATCGAGCAGATTCCAAAGCGCAAGGCCAACATGTGCCTTCGTAGATTGTCCCAAATCGAATTTATATTTGGTCGAAAAATCCAAGCGGAAGTAGTCTCTCTCCCTAGCACTATTGGCATTGGCGTAATTGATTTCGCCGTCTACCGTTTCATTACCGAAAACCGGGGGAGTGAACGGTTTTCCAATTCTCCAGTTCATTCCCGCTGCGAAAAGAAACGTATTCAGCGTGTAGTTCGTACCCAGTGTCACTGCATGGGTAATATCGTAGTTGCTAGAAAACCGCGTTTCGGTAAGCGTCTCAAAAATATAATCGGCATTAAGGTAAGAATAGCTTAGCCAAGTACTTATA
>JBAUIP010000311.1:0-3878 GCA_049683055.1 Pricia sp. | reverse complement strand
CGAATAGGCACTGGTAAAATCATAATTTCCGATTTGTTGATTGCCGGTTACACCGTAGCTAGCCCGAAAGAGTAGGTTATTTATGATATCTGAATTATCTAAAAATGCCTCATTGCTGATTCGCCAGCCCAACGTAGCCGAAGGAAATAATCCATACCTATTATCAGTTCCAAAACGGGATGATCCATCACGGCGGAAAGTCGCCCCCACAAGGTAGCGGTTGTCATAATCATAATTGAACCCTCCGAACAAAGAAAATAAACTATTGTTTTCGTCTTGTGTATTTCCTGTATTAATAGACAGGCTTGATGGGTCTATGTTATTAAAAGTCTGCACTCCATCCGAGTTAAAATTGGCTTCAATGTCAAAACCCTCGAAAGAAAATCGCTGAATTTGCATACCGCCGAAAACCCCTAAAGAATGCTGACCAAACTCGTTGTTGTAATTGAAAAAATTTTCTTGTTGTACATCGTAATTTAATCGATCCCGCATACTACCTGTCGGAATAGGACTATTCGGGTTATTCACTAGAATTGGGTTAAATTGATTGTTTTTCCTTAGCCTAAAGTTTAAACCCAGTGTAGATTTTATAGAGAAAGAAGGAGTAATCTTGTATTCGGCAAAACTAAAGCTCTGTGCTCGCCAATTTCTCTCTTTTATAGTTCGGAGATTGGCTTCTGCCACTGGATTCTGCCGGCCTGCAATCTCTGGGGTAAAGGAACCGTCGGGCTCGAAGACCGGAAAATAGGCTATACGTTCTACCAACTGCTGAAAGACCTGTCCTTCGCTCAGTCCGTTTTGTTCTTCAAAAGACACATTTAAATTACTTCCAATATTGATTTTTTCGTTCGGCTTGAAATCCACCTTAAATCTACTATTAATTCTCTTGTAGTCACTGTTGACTACAATTCCCTCGTCATTTAAGAAACCAACGTTCCAGTAGGCAGTAGCTTTTTCCCCTCCCCCACTAACAGATACATTGACCTGATTTCGAATTCCGGCACGGGTAATCAAATCCTGTAAATCGAAAGAATTCCGATACAAGAGATTGAGAGAATCCCTTTGAACACCAGTCAATGACTCGTTGTTACCCCGTCGATTATCCTCGTAAAAAATGCGTTGACGAGTATTTGCCACTGGTAGTGCTCCTATCAGACTGGTTACACTGGTCAGCCCGGTTACGTCTACAGTCAAATCACCCGTTTTTCCAGATTTGGTTGTTATCAACACTACGCCGTTTGCTCCGCGCGACCCATAGATTGCAGCGGTTGCACCATCCTTCAGGACCTCAAGGGAGGCGATATCATTAGGGTCGATGTTATCGATATTATCCAACTGTTGACCGTCTACAACATAAAGTGGCGCGTTGTCTCCTCCACTAAAGGTTGACGTACCCCGGATTCTAATGTCGAATCCTGCACCCGGGCCACCGTTCGATTGTATTTGCACGCCCGATAGACGCCCCTGAATACCATCGAAGGCCGATGTCGGTGCCGCTTGAACAATCTGTTCGGATTTTGCGGTGGATAATGCACCTAAGACTTTTTCTCGCTCGACCCTGGCATAGCCAATAACTACAACTTCGTCAAGCCCTTCAGATTCCGAGTCCAATATGACGTCGAGATTTTCTTGGTTTCCTACGGATATTTCTTGAGAGGCGTAACCTATCGAGGTAAATACGAGAATATCACTGCCCTCTTGCAAGGTAATCGAGTAGTTACCGTCAAAATCGGCGCTGACCCCATTTTGAGTACCTTTTTGTACTACATTCACACCGGGTAAGGGGGTTCCGTCTGAATCGGTAATGGTACCGGAGACGGTTTGGCCATGCGCTATAAACGAAAAGCACAACAGCCCAAACATCAAGGAAAACCATGTGCCGGGTATTGGAACGGACCGTTTGAGTTCAAGTCTTTTTTTCTGCATTTGAGTCAATTTTTGGTTAACGGGTATTGCAATCGATTGTATTAATTACAATATTATGTTAATTGATTTAGGAGTCTATCCTGTACTGTCCTGCTTTTTATCAATAAGTATGATAATTCCTCATATATCGGGATTTTCGGCAAATGTTAAATTCCTAAATTATCGAAATAGCAATTGCTTTAAGACTCTCGCCCGGCCATTTACACTATCAGAAGTTAAGGATGTAATTCTTTTTGACCGCAGATTAATCGAGCTATGACTTTTCGATTTTCTTTTTTAAATAGATTGTACTGTTTCAAGGAATCTGTGATGATGTTGAATAACTGGACCTCTTTCTCCGACAGATTTACCGGATAGGGTAAAATAATCGTAACTAATCACTTTGTAGTTTGATGCTGGAATTTAGCGATAAGGGCCAGAGCCTCCAACACCCCATTCCGTTTTTGATCCTGGTATCGATAACCTACCCTATTATCGCGAAGTTGCCGGCCGCTTCCCCGGTCTTGAACTGTCCCGATATTTTCTGCTTTACCTTTATGTGCCGGATTGCCCTTTCCGATGCATTGTTGACGGGGGGCACGCCCTCGACGAGCAAAAAGGTGAACAGATTGTCCCTTTCCCTGCGGATACGCTTATAAAAAGTGAAAAGCTCCTTTTGCCCTTTGTCAGGAGGTCTTTAAAAAGTCTCTCCAGGCGGCACATTATTGCGGCTCATCGGAAATCGATGTTCGCGCCGCCGCTCCCACCGAGTTCCATGGCGTCGTGAAACAGTTTCTTGAGGTCCCTACCCCATTTCGCCCCGTCGTATTTTTCGTTCAGGTAGTTGAGATATCCCAACACATAGGGCAGGCAGGTCAGGTGGTGTTTCGACACGGTCCCGCTCTGCGTCCTCCATCAGTCGCGTACCAGTGTCGTACCAGGGAACCCTTGGAGAAAACTGGCATCGATGGCCGCCTTACTTCTCGTGGTCGAATGTGCCATATAGGTCAGCTTTGCGGTCTGCCAGAACCAGTGTTTGCTGTCGTTCACCTTTGTCCTGTCTCCTTGGCACCGATCACTTTCGAGGCGGCGACCCTTTACCTTGTCGTTTCGTAACAGGGCACCGCCCTTTCGGCGAAGCGGTTCAACAGGCAACGTATGCCGCCCTCTCTAATACCGATGTTGAAAACATCGTTCATCATTTACCCCATCCTTGAGAAAGGCAGGTACTGCCGCGCATGGAGATAGGCGGTAAGCCCCTCGATATTGGCACCGTAGCTTACGGGCGAGTTCACGCCCTTGGGGAAGTCGGCCATCGTCCGGCAGCCACAGCCGCACTGCCTGCCATAGTTACGGTATTCTGTCCATACGGCCCTATTAGGGGGTACGGCCACTATCTGGCGCCCCCTTTCCATTGTCGGCGGCAAATGCCCGATTGCCGATTTGCAGGCGCGGCAATAGTCCGGGCGGAGTTCCACGCATGGTTCTAGTCCGGGTTCATTTTCAGTGTATTGCCCTTGTTTCCCGGCTGACCGCCGGACTTCCGGCCCGTAACCTTTCAAAGGCTCTGGTTCTTCTTGAGACGGTTCCCGTCCCTCGAGAGCGAGTTCATTGACTTCTTTTGACTTTTGACTTCACCGTAGGGCTGAAGTACTCAACGGCAGAATCACCCTCTATCTCATAACGTTCTATTTATACTTAGAAGGTCAGCACCAACTTTCCAGCGATTGCATCCGATATTTTACCGTTCCCAAAACAATCGTAGCCAAATTGCAGCGGAAACATCAAAAATACCAACCTTTTTAAAACTTATCGGATTTCCCTCATAAAACACTCTGACAATTTGTAGCCGGTCGCGTTCGACCCCATATCAATTTTAGCCGCTTCATTTCAAACTTTTAGTTGCGGTTAAATATTAAAAAATTGACAAGCAGCACAGTACAGGATAGATGTATAAATCAACACTTATATAT
>JBAUIP010000310.1:0-3268 GCA_049683055.1 Pricia sp. | reverse complement strand
TGACTTGCAGATAATTGTTTTTTTCCAGGTCATTCCTATAGATAAAAGACGGTTTATTTATGTTATTGACTACCAAATCCAAATCGCCATCGTTATCGAGGTCGGCGTAGGCCGCGCCGTTGCTATTGGCTTGTTGGCCGAGACCATATGCTTCGGTGGTATTCAAAAATTGTAATCCGTCTTTATTCGAAAAGAAGTAATTCGTGAGATTAGAAGAGGGCATTTGTTTGATAATTTCTAAAACATCCTCTCTTTTCAACCTTCCTTTTGATTTTACATAATCGTCCATATAATTGATGAAATCGAGGTTGGTATAATCTCTGAAATATCCGTTGGTTATGTATAAATCCTTAAGACCATCATTGTCATAATCTGCAAAAAGGGGAGCCCAGCTCCAATCGGTATTCGAAATTCCTGCTAGTTGTCCAATTTCGCTAAAGGTACCGTTACCATTATTAAGCTGCAGCATATTGCGCATGTACTGATAATGGAATCCGCTACGAAGGTTGAGGTCAAATTTATCGTAGTTGTCCGGTGCCAGCAGCAGTTTTTGCCTTCGGTTGTCTTCGGGAAGCATATCCAAGGTGAAGATATCTTGCCAGCCATCGTTGTTAATATCGGCGATGTCGTTGCCCATGGAAAAATGGCTGGTATGGCCGATCCGGTCCTTTAGTTCGTCGGTGAAGGTTCCGTTTTGATTATTGATATATAGATAATCAGGGATGGTATAGTCGTTGGATACATAGAAATCGACCCATCCATCATTGTTAACATCGCTAATGCCCAATCCAAGGCCATAGGTGAGGGCAGAGCCACTAATGCCGGCCTGTACGGTCACATCTTCGAATTTCCCGTTTTGTTGTCGATATAAGCGGACGCCCTGCAACGGATCATCTTTTTCTAAAAATTCCCTAGTACTTGCCTCATTAAGAACGGGAAGGGACTTTGGATTGTGATTTAACAACAACATATCGAGATCTCCATCTCGGTCATAGTCCAAGAAATAACCTTGATTGCTGAAGGCAGTACTTGCCAAACCGTATTCTTCCGCTTTTTCCGCAAACAGCGGAATACCGTTTTCGTCATTGCCCTGATTGATAAATAATTGGTTTTTCCGCTTTGGTGGAGGTAAGGCACCGGAATAGCAAAGATAAATATCCAACTTACCATCGCCGTTGACATCCGCTGTGGAAACACCGGTTTTCCATGGGCCGCGTCTTCCGGAGACGTTGGAGATAGCGGTAACGTCTTGAAAGTTCATTTCCCCTTGATTGAGATAAAATTTATTATCGCCCATATTCGAAGTGAAATAGAGGTCGATGTGGTCATCGCCGTTGAAATCTCCAGCAGCGACACCGCCACCGTTGTACAGATATTCGTAGACCAGTACGTTGGCATTCAGATCCTCTTTTAGAACGTTTGAAAAATCGAGGTTTGTCTCTTCAGGAGAAAGCAAGGTAAATAAATGTGACTTAGAGGCCTCAGGCTCTTCGGGAGCAGCGGTTTTATGCTCCCCGCATCCCAGCCCCACATATAAAAAGCATAATAGGCATCCGATACAATATTTCGCAGAGCGATTCGTCATGTTGATTAAAAATAAAAAATCTATCCCGCAAGTGAGCGGAATAGATTTAGTTCTTTCCAGAATTGGAGGATGTTAGTAGCCCGGATTTTGAACTAACAACTCATTACGATTGATTTCATTTCTATTGATAGGCATAAAATACATCTTATCGTCCCAAGCTCTGGTCTCGTTATCGGTATTTGCTACCACGTTGTAAGAATACGCATAGACCTCCGGGTCATATTTATAGGGTACATGGGGTGTCGCACCAGGCCGTAAGGTTGCTGAAACTTTAATAACATTGATGCCTCGGCCCAAGGTTTCTTCGGCAACCATCCACCTTCTCGCGTCATGATAGCGATGTTCTTCGTAAGCCAACTCTATTCTTCGTTCGTTACGGTATGCATCGCGAAGCTCAGTGCCAGAAGCTTCGATGGCTGGCATACCGGCCCTAAAGCGTATTTTGTTAAGCCAGTTTCTAGCCTCGCCCTCATCTCCTGTCTCTAAGGATGCTTCCACATAATTCAATACCATTTCTGAATATCGGATAAATGGCCAAGGAATTACCTGTGCACTCGATTGGTTGTCAGCAACCGCTGGATCGGCATCAATAAATTTTCTAACGTAATATCCTGTTCTGGAACCATTCCAGTTTTCTATGGGAGAATCTCGAGTATCTATTCCGGCAATAAGACCTCCAGATCCATCAGCATACGAACCAGTCTGTATTTGGTCATTGGGGTCAATACCAGCTACATCGCTAGGTCGTGGCTTCCAGTCGGCCCCATCGAATAGAATGGTAGCTTTCAAGCGGGGATCTCTATTTCCGTAGGGGTCGGCCGCATGGTCAGCGTTGTCCCAATCGAAATCGGAACCATCCATCATTTGGTAGTCATCAACCAACTGCTGTATCGGAGTGTTGCCAGCCCAGTTATGATAACCGTTTGGACCGTTGTTGATACCTTGATGGATACCACCTAAAGGCCAGGCACTTTCTTCGGTGTATAGTGCAGAATGGGTACGTTCGAAAAGAAGCTCGGCCGTCGCTGCCGGATCACCAATGGCACTACCACCTCCCATAGATATCGAGAGATAATTTTGGAAACCTTCCTCTGCTGATACAGGTTCTGATAAATCAAGCTTGTAACCTGAAGTGGCATCCAGAACTGCTTTTGCAGCTTCCTTAGCCTCATTCCAGCGCGATGTTTGGTCTCCTGAGGTGTAAGCGACTAAATCTAAATTTGAATATGCACCAAGAACAGAGGAATTAGAACCTGCCGTCGGGCCGTCACGAAGGTCGCTGGCCGCGTAAAGCAGTACTCTAGATTTTAGTCCCATGGCACTTAACATGGAGGCCCTTCCTGGAGTTGCCTCCTTACCTTCAAGTAAAGTAATGGCCCTTTCAATATCTTCCATTACAAAATCGACATTTTCGGCATAAGTGCCTCTGGCAATAGAATAGTCCTCATTTAAGTCAAAAGGTCTGTCGACAATGGGCGCCCCTCCGTAATAGCGCATCAACTGATGATGGTAATAGGCTCTTAGAAAATAAGATTCGCCTAAGAGTCTGTCTTTCAGCTCGGCGTTATCGAAGGTCGATTCTGGTAGTTCCTGAATCGCTATGTTCGCTTTTCTTATCGCGGTGAAGAGTTCATCCCACTGAGGAACGATGCGATTGTTGCCTGTGTTCGCTGCTGATAAGGT
>JBAUIP010000309.1:0-6217 GCA_049683055.1 Pricia sp. | reverse complement strand
CATTACCATTGAGTTCCGCCAGAAAAATGCATCCTCCTTCATCTATTATGGACTTTTGGCTGTTTTCCAACAGCCGTTTATCCTCTTCCTCCACATAAAAATACCGGTCGAGCCAAGCTACGTTCAGATTCCTGAAAGCCGCTGCATACTTAGGTTCGAAGGGAATGATATTAAGGGACATCCTACAAATTGGACTAGGTTGGCCCGTAAAGTTAAAATATTTAGTAATTTTGAACAGGATAGAATTTGTCTTTTTATCGATAAATAATCTAAAAATAAATTCGTATCGTATATATACGGAATCAAACAAACAAATCAAGTACTAAATTTTTAACATTATGACTGAAACAAAGAATAACAACGGATTGAAGGTGTTGGCTGGTCTATTGGGCGTCGTGCTCTTGGGAACCATCATCTATACGGTCAGTCTTTACCAGGACAAGAAGAAGACCGAAACCGTACTGACCCAGGAAAAACAATTGGTGGTCGAGGACCTGAACAGCCTGAAATCGGAGTATGATAAGGCTATTTTGGAGAGCAACGCTACTAATGAAGAACTGGTCGAGGCGCGGGACAACATCTCCAAGTACATCGATTCGGTTCAGAACATGAAGGCGGATATTTCGTCTTTGTCCCGATACAGAAGGCAAGTGAATGTATTGAAAGAAGAAAGGGAACAACTGCTTCAGCAGGTCGATTCGCTTCAAAAATCCAACACTTTGATTGCGATGCAGCGTGACAGCACGTACACGGAATTGGAAAAGCAGACCGTTTTTAACGACTCCTTGGTCGTTCAGAACACCCAGTTGGCCGACGTGGTCGAAAAAGGTTCCGCCTTGAACCTATCCAAATTCAATGTAGATGCGGTAAAAGAGCGTAACAGCGGAAAATTATCATCAACCAATCGGGCCAAAAGGGCGGATAAGTTTAAAATCTGCTTTACAGTGGCGGACAATGTGATTGCAGAGGCCGGTGACCGGGAGTTCTATCTTGAAGTGCTGGATCCCCAAGGTAACGTGATGGGCGAAAGCTATACTAAAGACAATGATGAAGGTGCTTCGATTACTTATAGTAAGGGCACTAGCTTCTACTACGAAAACAAAAATCTAGATGTTTGCGATTACATCAGCAAGCCATCCGGTGATTTTCAGGAAGGTAATTATATGGTGAACGTATATGACAGCGGCCTGAAGTTATTAGGTACTTCTAAGTTTGAGTTGAAGTAACTTGTTAAGATTATAAAAGTAAAGGGCCTATCCGTATGGATGGGCCCATTTTTGATATCAAACCATATCTTCCGGCTTTACCCATTGGTCGTATTCCTCCGCGGTGACGTAGCCCAAGTTGATAGCCTCTTCTTTTAAGGTAGTGCCGTTTTTGTGGGCGGTGTTCGCTATTTCGGCGGCCTTATAGTATCCGATTTTGGTGTTCAGCGCGGTGACCAGCATAAGGGAGTTGTTCAGCATCTGTTCAATAACCTTATTATTGGGTTCGATGCCGATGGCACAATTTTCCTCGAAGCTGACGCAAGCATCGCCGATTAGTTGAGCGGACTGCAAAATGTTGGCCGCCATCACCGGTTTGAAAACATTGAGCTCGTACTGTCCCTGCATTCCGCCTACCGAAACGGCCACATCGTTGCCCATGACTTGGGCGCAGACCATTGTGAGGGCTTCGCATTGGGTGGGATTCACTTTTCCTGGCATGATGGAACTACCGGGCTCATTGGCGGGAAGGCTGATTTCCCCGATTCCCGAACGTGGTCCGGAGGCTAGCATTCTTATATCGTTGGCGATTTTGTTCAGGGATACGGCCAGTTGCTTTAAGGCCCCGTGGCTTTCGACGATGGCATCGTGCGCGGCGAGGGCCTCGAACTTATTGTCCGCCGTTCGGAAGGGTAAGTCGGTGAACTCGGCGATGTATTTTGCGACGAGTACGTCATAGCCTTTGGGCGTGTTGAGTCCCGTGCCGACGGCGGTACCGCCCAGGGCCAATTCGCTGAGGTGATCGAGCGTATTTTTGAGCGCTTTTAGGCCATGGTCAAGCTGGGAGACGTAGCCGGAAAATTCCTGTCCCAAGGTGAGGGGAGTGGCATCCATCAGGTGGGTGCGCCCAATCTTGACGACCTTGGCGAATTCTTGGGATTTTTGACGGAGGGTGTCCCGTAACTGTTCGACTCCGGGGATGGTAGTGCCAACTATTTTCTTATAGGCCGCAATATGCATCCCAGTGGGAAAGGTATCGTTAGAGGATTGTGATTTGTTGACATCATCGTTGGGTTGCAGGGTCTTTTCGCCCTCCCCGATTTTTTTTCCGGCAATTTCGTGGGCGCGGTTGGCAATGACCTCGTTGACGTTCATGTTGCTTTGTGTTCCCGATCCGGTCTGCCAGATGACTAGGGGAAATTGGTCGTCGTGCTTGCCCTCCAAAATCTCATCGCAGACTTGGGCGATGAAATCTCGCTTTTCTTTGGAAAGTACATCCAGTTCGCAGTTGGTGTAGGCCGTCGCTTTTTTGAGATAGGCGAATCCGTAAACGATATCCAGCGGCATGGAGCCGGCCGGGCCTATTTTGAAGTTGTTACGGGAACGTTCCGTTTGGGCGCCCCAGTATTTATCGGCGGGCACCTTGACCTCGCCCATGGTGTCTTTTTCAATCCTGTATTCCATAATAAAAAGGTTTGTTCTGTAATCTCAAAGGTAGCGGTTCGTCCTTTGATTTGGGTAGCGGTTCGCCCGAAAATTATTAAATCCCTTTTATTTTTCTACAGATATGGACCGGGAGTAGTACCGATGTTTTGAGTCCATGCCGTCGGCCGAGAAATTTTTAATCGGCGATTTGCAATTCTACCTCTTTCCTAAGTATCTTTGCAACAAAAGCGCAAGTAAATGGAATTTGACCAGTACCTCGGATTTATACTTTTTCTTACCATCCTCACCATCGGATTTTGGCTAATGATATTTTTGTTGACCTTCGTGGTGCCGTATTGGTTAGGAGGAAACTTGTTGGAATTCTATAAGGAATGGCGCGCGAAGAAAAAGGCGAAACGGGAAGCTTAAGCTCGATACAAAACGAAATAGATAAAGCGGAAGCAGGAAAGTGGCCATCACTATCCTGCTTTTTTTATTTAGCTTTTCTTTTATCATCCTTCCTCTTCCCCATCATCCCCGTAATCACCGCGGGAACGACCTCCATCCCGTTTTTTCGGCTGATTGAACCGGTAAATAAACGAAAAAGTAAAAGAGCGCACCCGCCATTGGAACTCGCTATCCGAAGTGAAGAATTGGGTTTCGGTAAACGACCTTCGCTTATTGGAATTCAGCACATCGTTGATATTTAGCGATAGGGTGCCGTTGTCGTTCAGTATTTCCTTACTAAAAGCGAAATCCATCGAAAAAATGCCTAGGGATTTGGTCTGGGCGGTCTGCCGAGGGCCCCGATAGAAGGTGTTCGCCTGCCATTCGATTTTGGCGGGTAGCGAGAGTTTCGAGCTAAAACGCGCGAACCAACTGGTATTCTCGTTGCCGTAATCGACCCCATTGAACACCCCTTCGGAAGAAAATTGAAAAATATTGAAACTGCCGTTCAGCCGTAACCAGTCCGCCGGATTATACAGAAGACCCGCTTCGGCACCTATCCTATTTTCCGTGGATAGGTTAATGGGTATCGAACGCACAATTTCAATTCCGTCGGTCGTCACTTGGCCCGTTTGCTCTTGGACCCGCTCGAAGGCATCGGTTTCCCGCTGATAATACACCGAAGAGGTCAAGGTCAGTTTCTCCCAGCGTTTCAGGTAACCGAAATCAAAAGTGTTCGAAAAAGCGGGATTAAGGTCGGGATTCCCTTGAAAAATGTTAGTTCGGCTGGATCGAGAGGGAAAGGGATTGACGTACCATCCGCCCGGTCGGTTGATGCGCCGGTTGTAGCCCAATGAAAGACTTTCCCTGCCCTCTTCGTCAAATTCGTAGATGAGGTTTAGGGTAGGGAAGAGTCCCAGATAGTTCTTTTCGAAATTTGGATTGACATCGACCCCCAATTCTTCTTCAAATTCGGTGTTGTCGAATTCGGATTCCAGTTGGCCCTTGAGCTGGGTGTGTTCGAGCCGTAGGCCCAAAAGAAAAGAAAATTGTCCGAATTTATTCCCGTACTGGCTATAGAGCGCATGTACGTTTTCGTTATAGGTGAATTTGTTGGTCAGGTTCTCGTTCAATACGAACCGCCCCAAATCTTGATCGAGGGAGTCCAGACGATAGTCGGTAATCTCTTCCTCCAAAGTGCCCCGGTATCCGGCCTCGAATTGGGCTTCTTCCATCGGTAAGACGTAATCGGCCTGAAACAGGTATTCGTTCTCCACCTCGTTTTCGAAAACATCTTCCAGTACAATCAAAGCTTGATCGGGAAATGTCCGGTTTTCCTCGATGTCGGAGTTTTTAATCTCATCATCGTTGGAGTATTGAAAATCGGCGGTCAGCGTATGGTCGCCGGCCTCGTTGAACTTTTGTATAAAATTCAATGAAACCTGATAGCTATTGTCCTCTTCGGTTTCTGCCTCTTCACGAAATGTGTTGCTACTGATCTGACCATCGTTGAGCCTTCGATTGGTGTTCTCGGTCAGGTCATCGTCGTTGGACAACCGGTAAAAAATGCTTCCTGTCACGGAAGAATTATCGGTGATAAAATACTCGGCGCCCAGATTGGTGTTGAAACTCTTGTCCAATCGGTTGTAAAGGCGGTCTTCGATGACCCTGTCGAAACTTCCAGAGGTGTAGGTGTTGTCGAAAAACGCATTGCCCGGTGCATCGCGGTACCGGTAGCCGGTCGTGTTAAAAATATTGAACTTATCGGTACGAACATTAGCATTGACCGTGATGCCGCTCTGGGCCGGGTACCCGATATTCACGTTAACGGAGCCGTTGAAGCCCAACGTCTTCTCCTGTTTAAGAATGATATTGAGGATGCCCGCGGTTCCTTCGGCGTCGTACCGGGCGGAGGGACTGGTAATGACCTCTACTTTTTCAATGGCGTCGGCCGGAAGTTGGCGAAGTGCCTCGGCAGAACCGAAACCGGCCAGGGCGGATGGTTTTCCGTTGATCAGTATACGTACATTTTCATTGCCCCTGAGGCTAATAGCGCCCTCGACATCGACTGTCACGGAAGGTACGTTGCCCAGCGCATCACTGATGGTCGCTCCGCTGGTGGTCAGGTCCTTCCCGATATTATAGATTTTTTTATCCAACCGCACCTCGACGGTGGTCTTTTCTCCAACCACCTCGACACCTTCCAATTCGGAGGCCGCAATGGATAGGGATATAGTGCCCAAATCGGTTGCTTCGTTGAAAGTAGTCTGGGATACTTGGTAGGTTTTATAGCCGATATACTCGACGCTGGCGTTGTATTCCCCCGGGGCGGTCTCGACTTCGAATTTACCCTCGATATCGGTGATTCCCCCGTTGACCTTGGTGGGGTCTTCAATGCTTTCAAGCACTAGCGTCGCGTATTCCAAGGGCTGTCCGGTCTCTTGGTCCAGCACCGTACCGGTGATTTTGATGGCTTCCCCTTCTTGGCCTTGCGGACCTTGTGAGAAAATGGGTAATGAAATCAGTAATAGGAATAGGAATAAGGGGAAGCGTTTTTTCATAGGGAATGTTACGTTTTGTCTTTCTTTTTGCGCTTGCGTTCTTTTTTCGTCGCTTTTTTGGTCTTTTGGATGCCTTTTTTCTGCATTTCTACAAAAGCCTCATATTTTTCCAGAGATAGTCCCGCCTTCAGTTCTTCATCCTGGGCCTTCGTAATCTTCTCCATCCCTTCGCGCATCTGTTCGGGACTCAGCTCCAAAATTTGCATCTCGATCCGTTTCTGCAGATACTTTTCGAGGATGGAACCCAACACTGCGGATTCAAAATCGTTGAGCTCCAGTGTTTCCGTGATTTCGGGCATTTCATCCTCCACAATTTGCTCTGCCGTTTTAGGCTCTGGCTCCTTGGGCGTTTCCTGCACTTGGGGAATGGCGCTTCTCTGTCTTCCGTAGCCGCCATATCCGTAGCCGCCTCCACCATAACCGCGTCCGTATTGGGCCTGAAGGTCGTTTCCGGCCAATAATACCGTAAAGAGTATAATTAAGTGTGCGCTCTTGATTTTCATAATGATTCGTATTGTTATGATTATTAATTTACAGGATGGTTTAATCCGTACGGGTTAAAGCTTTGTTAAAGGGATG